>JAVHXR010000272.1 GCA_031119515.1 Propionicimonas sp. | reverse complement strand
ACTACATCACCTCCGGGCCACTGGTCGCCCTCGTACTGGCGGGGACGTCGGCGATCGACGTGGTGCGCCTGATGAACGGGGTGACCAACGGGGCGGAGGCGGCCCCGGGGACGATCCGGGGCGATTACGCGCTCTCCAACCGGTACAACCTGGTCCACGCCTCCGACTCGCCCGAATCCGCGATCCGCGAGCTCGGGATCTGGTTCCCCGGCCTCGCCTGAGGGCCGGTGCGATGAGCCAGCAGAACCCGCCGCCGCAGGGTCAGCCGTCCTTCCAGGGCCCGCCCTCCTACCCCGCTTCTCCGTACCCGGGCCAGCCCGCTCCGGCGCAGCCCTATCCGGGCCACCCGCAGTACCCGGGTGAGCACCACCAGGCCCAGGTTCAGTACTCCGGCCAGCCGCCGATCGTCTGGTACCCGCACGCCGACCGCCCGTCCGAGCTCCCGGTGGTCCCGCGGGAGTACCACGAGTTCTACCGGACGCCGCGGCTGCGCTGGTGGCACCCCCTGGTGGCGCTGCTCGGCTTCGGGTTCGCCTGGCTGGTCGCGGTGCTCCTGGTCTCCCTGGCCGCGTTGTTCTACGACATCGCCGTCGGCAGCTACGCCTTCGTCGACCTCACCGCCGCCGACATCCCGATCACCCCGGCGCTCTTCCTGGCCAACAACGTCGGCCTCGCCCTGGCCATCCCGCTCGCGCTGGGGATCCAGCGCCTCGTGTTCAAGCAGCGGGGAGGCTGGCTGTTCTCGATCGCGGGACGGCTGCGCTGGGGGCTGCTGGGCAGGTTCATGCTCGTCACGCTCGTGCTCTACGTCGTCCTGATCGCCGTCGAGCTGCTCACCGGCGGCGTCCCCACCGATCTGAGCGTGCGACCCGAGACCTGGTTCCTGCTGGTCTCCATCCTCCTCACCACACCGCTGCAGAGTGCCGGTGAGGAGGTCGCTCTGCGCGGCCTGCTGGCCCGCTCGATCGGGGCCTGGTTCCCGGCGAGCCGGGTGGGGCTGGTCGTCTCGACGGCAGTCACTTCCGCGGTGTTCATGGTGCTGCACGGCGCCGGCGACCCGTGGTTGAACCTGCAGTACGTCTGCTTCGGGGTGGTCGCCTCCGTGCTGGTGTGGAAGACCGGCGGGCTCGAGGCGCCGATCGCGTTGCACGTCGTGAACAACCTGATCGGGCTGAGCGTCGTCCCCTTCACAGGTCTGGACGGGCTGTTCGACCGCGAGGCCGGGGTCGGCAGCCCGCTCGTGCTGGTGCAGGTGGTGGTGCTCGTTGCGGCGGCGGCGGGCATGTTGTGGCAGGCTAGGCGTTTGGGTCTTCCCACCAGCGCCGCGCCTGCCGCCCCTGCGGGTACCGTGGATGCACATGAGCCACCCGGCTCGAGACCCGCCTGGGGGTGAACAGGAATGAGTGACATGCCGGCAGATGTAGTGACGAAGCTCGATGCCGCGGCAGGGTTGAAGTGGTTGCGGTCCAAGGTGCGGACCCGCGCCGGCCGGACGCTCGTCGGGATCGACGGTGTCGACGGCGCAGGCAAGACCACCTTCGCCAACGAGCTCGCCGGCCTCCTCGCCGAATGCGGCAATGAGGTCATCCGGATCTCGCTGGACGACTACCTGAACCCGCAATCGGTCCGCTACGCCCAGGGGCGCACCTCGCCCCAGGGCTTCTACGAGGACAGCTACGACTACGAGAAGTTCCACGACGAGGTGCTCGAGCCGCTCGGAATGGAGGGCTCAGGCCGCTACCGGACGGCCGCCTACGACCTCGCCCACGAGACGCCCGTGCGCTCGCCGTGGCTGGTCGCCCCCGACGACGCGGTGGTGATCATCGACGGGATCTTCCTGCACCGCAGGGAGTTCGCCACCAGCCGCACCCGCAAGGTGTGGGACCTCTCGGTGTGGCTCGACGTCCCGTTCGAGGAGGCCTACCGCCGGCTGCACAACCGGCTGGGGGTCAGCGAGGATCCGCACGACCCGCGCAACGCCCGCTACTACGAGGGCCAGATGCTCTACATCCGCGACGACCGGCCCGCCGACAAGGCGGACCTGGTGGTGGACAACTCCAGCCCCCACGACCCGGTCGACTGACCCGACTCACGGGGACGGTTCCGAAACCGGTTCACCGGGGACGGACCCCATCGCCCTCGCGGCGCCCGGGTGTCGCCCCTCGCGACAAGCAGTTACGCTATCCGGACCATGACTGTCGACATCGCGCCCGCCTCGCTGTTCGCACGGCTCGAGCCGCTGCTGGCCCAGGTGGGCAAGCCCGTCCAGTACATCGGCGGCGAGGTGAACTCGCAGCCGAAGGCGTTCGCAGACGCCGAGGTGCGCTGGGTGCTGATGTACCCCGACGCCTACGAGGTGGGCCAGCCCAACCAGGGCCTGGCGATCCTGTACGAGCTGCTCAACGAACGTGACTGGATCTGCGCCGAGCGCAGCTACACGATCTGGCCGGATCTCGCCGGCCGGATGCGCGCGCAGGGGATCCCCCAGTTCACCCTCGAGAACCACCTCCCGGTCGCCGCGTTCGACCTGCTCGGGGTCAGCTTCTCCACCGAGCTGGGCTACACCAACCTGCTGGAGAGCCTCGACCTGGCCGGCATCCCGCTGCACGCGGCCGACCGCGGCAGTGACGTCCCCCTGGTGATCGCGGGCGGCCACGCCGCCTTCAACCCCGAACCGATCGCGGACTTCATCGACGCCGCCGTCCTGGGGGACGGGGAGCAGGCCGCGCTGACGCTGTCGGAACTCGTGCGGGCGTGGAAGGCGGAGGGGCGCCCCGGCGGCAGGGACGGGATCCTGACCCGCCTCGCGGCCAGTGGCGTCGCCTACGTGCCGGCGTTCTACGACGTCAGCTACCGGCCGGACGGCCAGATCCACCAGGTCACGCCGAACCGTCCCGGGATCCCCGCCCGGCCGGCCAAGCACACCCTGATGGAGCTGGACGAGTGGCCCTACCCGGCGCGTCCGATCGTCCCGCTCGCCGAGACCGTCCACGAACGCTACTCGGTGGAGATCTTCCGGGGCTGCACCCGCGGCTGCCGGTTCTGCCAGGCGGGCATGATCACCCGGCCGGTTCGGGAGCGGAACATCGAGACCGTCGGACGCATGGTCGAGTCGGGCCTCGCGGCGACCGGGCTGGAGGAGGTCGGGCTGCTCAGCCTGTCGTCGGCCGACCACACCGAGATCGGCGCGATCACCCACCAGCTCGCCGACCGCTACGCCGACGACCAGGTCTCGCTGTCCCTGCCGTCGACGAGGGTGGACGCGTTCAACATCGACCTCGCCAACGAGCTGTCCCGCAACGGACGCCGCTCGGGCCTCACGTTCGCCCCCGAAGGCGGCAGCGAGCGGCTGCGCAAGGTGATCAACAAGATGGTCAGCGAGGACGACCTGATCAACACCGTCGCGGCGGCGTTCAGCCAGGGCTGGCGGCAGGTCAAGCTCTACTTCATGTGCGGCCTGCCGACCGAGACCGACTCCGACGTGCTGGCGATCGCCGACATGGCGGCCAGGGTGATCGAGACCGGACGCCGGGCCGCAGGCACCCGCGACATCCGGTGCACGATCTCGATCGGCGGCTTCGTGCCCAAACCCCACACCCCGTTCCAGTGGGCCGGCCAGGCCGATCCGGAGACCATCGACCGGCGACTGCACGCGTTGCGCGACAAGATCCGCGCCGACAAGCGGTACGGCCGGGCGATCGGGATGCGCTACCACGACGGCAAGCCGGGCCAGATCGAGGGCCTGCTGAGCCGCGGCGACCGCCGGGTCGGCGATGTCATCGAGGCCGTCTGGCGCGACGGTGGCCACTTCGACGGCTGGAGCGAGCACTTCTCCTACCAGCGGTGGGTCGAGTGCGCCGAGCGGGCGCTCGCCCCGCACGGTGTCGACCTCGCCTGGTTCACCACCAGGGAGCGTGGCCAGGCGGAGGTGCTGCCCTGGGACCACCTGGACTCCGGGCTCGACCGGGACTGGCTCTGGCAGGACTGGCAGGACGCGGTCCACGGCGCGGAGGTGGAGGACTGCCGCTGGTCCGGCTGCTACGACTGCGGCGTCTGCCCGACGATGGGCACCGACATCCAGATCGGGCCGACCGGTCGCACGCTGCTGCCGCTGGCTGTGGTGAAGCGCCCCGCCTGACCTCGTCGGTGTGGGAGGCTGGGGCCGATCCCTGAGGAGGATGGCATGCCGAAGCCGACTTGGCAGGAGCGCCTCGGCCTGTTCGTGAGCCGCCTGCGTCACGGCAAGGCCGACCCGAACAGTCCCGAGCACCAGGCCCGGCTCAGGGCTGAGGAGGAGCTGGACAGTACCCTGCGTGCGCGGCGCGACCAGCACCGCCAGCGCGGCAACGACGGCTTGAACGGAGGGTTCGGGTCCTTCTGATCCCGCCCGCCGTCCGCACCGGGATGGCAGACTCGAAGCCGTGAAGCACCCGGCTCGTCGCGCGATCGT
>JAVHXR010000271.1:2959-4464 GCA_031119515.1 Propionicimonas sp. | reverse complement strand
GCCCCCACCGCCCCCGCGCCATGGAGGTCCGCCTGCCGGGCTCCCTCGCCCCGGTGCGCCCGGCCATGGAGGTCGACTACGACGAGACCGGCATCGACGAGTTCTCCGCGCCCGCCGTCCACGTCCCGATCCTCGGCCGGATCGCGGCCGGTGGGCCGATCCTCGCCGAGGAGGCGGTGTCCGACGTCTTCGCCCTCCCCCGCCAGCTGGTCGGGGAGGGCACCCTCTTCCTGCTGGAGGTGAAGGGCGACTCGATGATCGACGCCGCGATCTGCGACGGCGACTACGTGGTGGTTCGGCAACAGCCGACCGCCGACAACGGCGACATCGTCGCGGCCCTGCTCGGCGACGAGGCCACGGTCAAGACCTTCAAGCGGACCCCCGGCCAGGTCTGGCTCCTGCCGCACAACCCGGCCTACGATCCGATCGACGGCAACCACGCGTCCATCCTGGGCAAGGTGGTCGCGGTCCTGCGCCGGGTGTGACCCGCGGCCGGCGCCCCCCGCCGCGAAGGGAGCCGGCATGACGACGATCATCTCCACCCTGTTCAGCTCCCTCGACGGCGTCGTGGAGATCGACCCGGCCTGGCACTTCCCCTACTTCGACGAGGCGATGGGCGCCGCCGTCACAGAGGACTACGCGGGCACCGACGTCCTGCTCCTCGGTCGGGTCACCTACGACTCCTTCGCCGGCGCCTGGCCGGAACGGGAGACGGCAGGCGGCCAGGACGCACCGTTCGCCCGCCAGCTCGGCGACGTCCGCAAACTGGTGGCGACCCGGGCCGAGGGGGATCTCGGCTGGCGCAATGCCCGGCGGACCACCGACCTGCTCGGCGACGTCGCCGCCCTGCGGCGCGAGCCTGGGGTGGGCAAGGTGCTCGTCGCGGGGTCGCTGTCGGTGGTTCGCCAGCTGCTGGTCGCCGGCGAACTGGACGAACTCCACCTGCTGGTCCACCCGGTCGCGGCCGGGAGGGGCGAGCGGCTGTTCGACGACAGCGTCGGCCTGCAGCCGTTGCGCCTGCTGTCGTCCTCGGTGTTCCCCACCGGCGTCCTGCGGCTGGTCTACGCGCCGTCCGAACTCCCCAACGCGGCTCCCCACTCCGACGTCACCGACGAGGTACGGCGCTAGCCTGCCCGCAGCCGACGGAGCGCTCCGACCGCCGCCTCGCGATCGGTGGTGGTCCAGAACTCCGGCATCGAGGCCCTCAGGAAGCTCCCGTAGCGCGCTGTCACCAGCCGCGGGTCGAGGACGGCGACCACACCGCGGTCGGTGAGCGTCCGGATCAGGCGGCCCGACCCCTGCGCCAGCAGCAGGCCGGCGTGGGTCGCCGCCACCGCCATGAAGCCGTTCCCGCCGGCCTCGGCGACCGCCCGCTGGCGGGCCTGCATCAACGGGTCGTCAGGGCGCGGGAACGGGATCTTGTCGATGATCACCAGCTCGCAGGTGTCCCCCGGGACGTCGATCCCCTGCCACACGCCCAGCTGGAAGCCCTGCTCCATCCAGAA
>JAVHXR010000271.1:0-2949 GCA_031119515.1 Propionicimonas sp. | reverse complement strand
CGATCCCCTGCCACAGCGACAACGTCCCGAACAGCGAGGCAGCCGGATCGGCGACGAAGTCGCGGGTGAGCTCGGACAGCTGGCGGTCGCCCTGGCACAGGATGGTCGAGTCCGGCAGTTCGGCGCGGCAGTACCGCGCGGCGGTCTCGGCCGAGCGCTGCGAGGCGAACAGTCCCAGCGTCCGCCCGCCGGCCGCCCAGACCAGCTCCGCGATCTCGGTCAACGTCTCGGCGCCGATCCCGTCCCGGTGCGGTGGCGGGAGCTGGCGGGCGATGTAGAGGATCCCCTGGCGCCGGTAGTCGAACGGCGACCCGACGTCCACCCCGCGCCAGCCACCGCTGTCGAGCCCCAGGCTGCGGGCCACAGCCGCGAAGTCGCCGCCGATCTTCAGCGTGGCCGAGGTCAGCACGCCGGGCACCTCCCCCAGGATGCGGTCGCGGATCAGTCCCGCCACGCTCAGCGGCGCCTGGTAGGCCTGCTTGCCGAAGCGGTCCCGCTCCCCCACCCAGACCACGTCGAACTCGTCCAGTGCCGCCATCTGCTCGGCGACGTCGAACACCTCCTTGACCGCCGCTGCCGCCTGGGTGGCGTCCGCGTCCTCCTTGCCCGCCATCCCGGACACCGCCTGCCGGGCGGCGTCCCGCACCACGGCGAACGCCGTGACGATCGCCGCGTCCGGAGCCTCCACCCGCCCGGGCTCGGTCTCGTCGAGGGCCGCCTGCAGGGTGTCGGCCGCGTCGAGCAGTGCGACGCCGGTCTCGTCGGTCAGCCACGGCAGGCAACGCCGGGCGACCCGCTCCACCCCCTGCGGGCTCAGTTCGTGCGAGGCGGCGCCGGTGACCCTGGCGACCAGTTCGTGCGCCTCGTCGATGACCACCAACTGGTGTTCGGGCAGGACGGAGTTGCCGTGCAGCGCATCGATCGCCAGCAGGGCGTGGTTGGTCACCACCAGCTGGCTCGACCTCGCCCGCTCCCGGGACTTCTCGACCAGGCACTCCGCACCGAACGGGCAGTTGGCAGCGCCCAGGCACTCCCGCACCGGGACCGACACCTGCGACCACGCCGCCGGGGAGTGGCTCGGGGCATCGTCGCGGTCGCCGAGCTCGCCCGCCTCGACCTGCTCCTCCGCCCACTCCCGCAGGGCCACCACCTCGGCGCCGAGGACGCTGGTGGCGTCCGCCCCCGCGGCGACCGCAGCCTCGACGAGTTCGGTGCCGCCCAGCAGGGTGCCCTGCTGTTCGAGGCCGCTGCCGGCGCGCACCCTGTGCAGGCACGCGTAGTTGCTCCGTCCCTTCAGCACGGCGTGGCTGACGGTCCGCCCGGTGACCTCCCGGCAGGCGGCGACCGCTGCCGGGATGTCCTTCGTCGCCAGTTGCGCCTGCAACGCCAGCGTCGCCGTCGCCACGACCACCCGCTGGGTCGGGTTGTCCGCAAGGTGCGCGAGCGCGGGAGCCAGGTAGCCGAGCGACTTGCCGGTGCCGGTCCCGGCCTGCACCAGCAGGTGCTCCCCGGTCTGGACGGTGTGCGACACCTCCGCCGCCATCTGCTGCTGGCCGGATCGGGGCTGCCCGCCGATCTCCCCGACGGCGGCCGCCAGCACGGCGGCCGCGGCCTGCTCGGTCAGGACGGCCCGCCGGTGGCGTAGCGGGCCAGCTCGCCGGCGAGGTCGGAGTTCACCCGGGCCACGACGAGGGTGCCCTCGGCGGTGTGCTCGCTGCTGACGAACTCGCCGGCCTGGTGGATCCGGTTGATCAGGTCGCCGCGGTCGTAGGGCACCAGCGCCGTGACCTCGACTGCCGGCCGCGGCAGGCGGTCCTCGATCCGCTGCCGGAGCACCGCCGTCCCCTCGCCGGTGCGGGCCGACACGAAGACCGCCTCGGGGTGGGCGCCGCGCAGCGCGAGCAGCGCGTCCGGTTCGGCGAGATCGACCTTGTTGACGACCAGCTGCTCGGCGACGCCGGCGGCACCGATTCCGGACAGCACCTCGCGGACCGCGGCGATCTGGCCGAACGGGTCGGCGTCCGAACCGTCGACGACGTGGAGCAGGAGGTCGGCCTGGACCGACTCCTCCAGGGTGGAGCGGAATGCCTCCACGAGGTCGTGCGGGAGGTGCCGGATGAAGCCGACGGTGTCGGTCAGCGTGTACTGCCTGCCGTCGCCGGTCTCCGAGCGGCGGGTGGTCGGGTCGAGGGTGGCGAAGAGCGCGTCCTCGACCAGCACTCCCGCACCGGTGAGCCGGTTGAGCAGCGAGGACTTCCCGGCGTTGGTGTAGCCCACGATCGCCACCGACGGCACCTGGTTCCTCCGCCGCTGCGAGCGCTTGGTCTCGCGGACGGCGTCCAGCTCGCGCAGCCGGTGGCGCAACTGGCTGATCCGGGTCTTGATCCGCCGCCGGTCGATCTCGATCTTGGTCTCGCCGGGGCCTCGGCCGCCGATCCCGGCGCCGGCGGCGGCACGGCCACCCGCCTGCCGGGACAGGTTGCCGCCCCAGCCGCGCAGCCGCTGTCGCAGGTACTGCAGTTGGGCCAGCTCCACCTGGGCCTTGCCCTCGGCGCTCTTGGCGTGCTGGGCGAAGATGTCCAGGATCAACGCGGTCCGGTCGACCACCTTGACGCCGACCCTGTCCTCGAGATTGCGCAACTGTGCGGGCTCGAGTTCGCCGTCGCAGATCACGGTGTCGGCCCCGGTACCGATCACCACCTGGCGCAGTTCGTCCACCTTCCCGCGGCCGATGAAGGTGGCCGGGTCGGGGTGCCGGCGTCGCTGGATCAGGCCGTCGAGGACGTCGGAACCGGCGGTCTCGGCGAGCAGCTTCAGCTCGGCGAGGGAGTTCTCGGCGTCGACCTCACTGCCGGACGTCCAGACGCTGACCAGCACCACCCGTTCGAGCTGGAGCTCGCGGTACTCGACCTCGGTGATGTCGGCGAGCTGGGTGGACATGCCCGCGAC
>JAVHXR010000013.1:13055-17201 GCA_031119515.1 Propionicimonas sp. | reverse complement strand
GCGTCGGCCCGGGCTGGCGGCGGCGACCGGGGCGGCCGCCGTCCTGTTCTCCGCCTGCGCATTCTCCGCCTGCGCGCCGGCGGCGCCTGGCGCCGACCTCGGGTGGGATCCCGTCCCGCTCCCGGGCGACGCCTGGCCGTCCAGCCTCGCGGTCACCGGCGACCACCTGCTCGTCGGGGGCACGACGGCCGGCGGCGGGGCGCCCGCCCTGCTCGAGGTCGCCGCCGACGACGCGACCACAGCGCTGGAGCTGCGTCCGGAGCAGGGCTACGCGAAGCTGGCGGACCTGGTGTGGTTGAGCCCGGCCGACGGTGCCGTCATCGCCTTGGGGGTGGCGCGCGGCGGCGCGCACGGCAACGAGCGCTGGACCACCTGGGACGGCGAGATCGACGGCCCGGTCAGCGACCACGAGCAGGACTTCTGGACCTTCGGCGGCCACGAGGCCGGCCCCCTGCTGGGCGTGGTGCGTCCCGGCGGGGACCCGGTGATCGTCGGCAGCAGGGGCGGCGACGACGGCTTCCACGCCGCGCTGTGGACGAGCCGTGGCACGACCTGGACGCGGCAGCCCGCCACGGACCCGCAACTGCGCAGCGGGCCGGACCGCGTCCTCTCCTTCCGGGCGACCGCCGCCAGCGGCTCGACCATCCTCATCGCCGGCGCCGAGGTGGGGCTCGCCGGAGCCGTGCTGCAGTCGCCGACGCTCTGGCTCGGCCCTCTCGCCGGGCCGTGGCGCACCGTCCACCTCCCCGTCCCGGACGAGCTCTCCGCGGCCACAGGGCTGGCGCTGGCCTCCGCCGCTGTCTGCGGAACCGCGGCCGGCTCCCCCTGCTGGACGGCGGGCTGGGTACGAGGCCGCCCCGTGGTCTGGGAGGTGGATCCGGTCGCCGCGACGGCACAGGCCACCGTCCTGCCCGGCACCGGTGGCGCCGGCACGGATCCGACCCTCGCGATCGGCCTGGCCGGCAGCGTCCCGGTGGTGGCCACCAACGCCGACCGGCCGGAGCTGGCCTGGCGCTGCGCCGGCAGCTGGCGGACCGCGCCCGCGCCAGCCACCCCTGTGGTCACCCTGGCGAGCATCGGCACGCGGCTCTATGCGGTCACCGGCGGCGAGCAGGGCAGGCGGCTCTGGCAGGCAGTGCTCGACACCCGGGGGTGCTGACCGCGGCTGTCAGTGCGCCGACCTAGTGTCATCCATGTGATTCCCGCGACGGCACAGCCCAGCTTCGACGACCTGAGCCCGTCGCTGTCCCAGGTCACCTTCTGCGTGGTCGACCTCGAGACCACCGGCAGCACCGGGGAGGACACGATCACCGAGTTCGGTGCGGTCAAGGTCCGCGGCGGCGAGGTGCTCGGCGAGTTCCAGACCCTGGTCAACCCGCAGGCCCACATCCCGGCGCTGATAGCGGTCCTCACCGGCATCACCAACTCGATGGTGGCCGACGCCCCGAAACTCGCCGAGGTGCTGCCGGCCTGGCTGGAGTTCGCCGGCGACTCCGTCCTGGTCGCCCACAACGCAGGCTTCGACATCGGCTTCCTGAAGCGGGCGTGCGCCACCCACGGCTACCCGTGGCCCTCGCCGGAGGTGGTGGACACCGTCGGGCTGGCACGCAACGTGCTGTTGCGCGACGAGGTGCCCAACGTCCGGCTGGCCACCCTCGGCCAGCACGTCCACTCCCGGCACGAGGCCAACCACAGGGCACTCTCCGACGCGAGGGTGACGGTGGACGTCCTCCACTACCTGCTCGAGCGGGTCGGCAACCTCGGCATCTCGACCCTGGCCGACCTGATGGAGTGCACCCGCAGGGTCTCGCCGCAGCGCCGGGCCAAGCGCACCCTCGCGTCCGGCATTTCGGCGGCGCCCGGGATCTACCAGTTCGTCGCCGACCTTCCCGACGCCACCGGGGTGGTGCGGCGCCAGGTGCTGTACGTCGGCAAGAGCCGCAACCTGCGCAACCGGGTCCGCAGCTACTTCACCGCCGCCGAGAGCCGTCCCCGGATCGACGAGATGGTGCGGATCGCCACCGGGATCGAGACCACGGTGTGCCGGACGGAGCTCGAGGCCGAGGTCCTCGAGCTGAGGCTGATCGCCGCCCACTCCCCGCGGTACAACCGCCGCTCGAAGTTCCCCGAGCGGCAGCACTGGGTGAAGGTCACCACGGAGCCGTTCCCCCGGTTGTCGGTGGTGAAGGCGATCGGCACCGACGGCGCCACCTACTTCGGGCCGTTCCGCCGCCGCGGCGCCGCCGACGACACCGTCGCCGCACTCCACGACGCCTACCCGATCCGGCAGTGCACCGGTCGGCTGTCGGTGCGCACCCCCACGCCGGCATGCATGCTCGGCGAGCTCGGCAAGTGCAGCGCACCCTGCCAGTTCGCCATCAGCCGCGAGGACTACGCACTGCTGGCCGACCGGGTCCGCGAGGCGCTGACGCTCGACGTCCGGCCGGTGCTGGAGGCGATCCGGCCGCGCATGCAGGCCCTGGTCTCGCAGCTCCGCTACGAGGAGGCCCGGTTGCTCACCGAACGGCTCCAGGGCTTCCTGGCCGCGGCGCTGAAGCACCACCGTCTCGCCAGCCTCGCCGGGTGCGCCCAGATCGTCGCCGCCCGCAGGGTGGGAGACAGCTGGGAGATCCACGTGCTGCGGTACGGACGGCTGGCGGGTGCGGCGGTCTCCCATCCCGGGGAGGTGCCGCAGCAGGTGGCCCGGGACGCGATCACGACCGCCGAGACTGTGTCGCCGGGGGTCGGGCCGTCCGCTGCCGCGCTGGTCGAGGAGACCGAGCGGATCGCCGCCTGGCTGGAGCGGCCCGGCGTCCGCCTGATCGAGATCGAGGGCGACTGGAGCTGGCCACTGCACGTCGGCCTGGCCGAGGGCCAGCTCGGCGCCCTCACGCTCGGCGAGCGCCGGGTCGGCTGAGCCGGTCCGGCGGCGGGTGCGCGATTAGGATGCAGCCATGATCACCGCGATTGTGTTCGTGAAGGCCGACACCGCCCGGATCCCCGAGGTCGCCCAGCAGATCGCCGACCTGCCCGCGGTCTCCGAGGTGTACTCGGTGACCGGGACGATCGACCTGATCGCACTCGTACGGGTCCGCTCGATCGACGATGTCGCGACGACGGTCGCCGATCACCTGAACAAGGTCCCCGGCGTCCTCGACACCGAGACCCACGTCGCGTTCCGCGCGTACTCGACCCACGACCTGGAGGCCGCGTTCTCCCTCGGCGGAAGCTGACCCGCCCACCGGACCGGCCACCCGCCGCCACCAGCGCGGCCAAACGGGTCGCCGGCCCGCCTCGGGCGGGCCGGGGCCGCGTCGCCGCTGCGGCGACGCGGCCGCTGAGGCTCACTCCGTGATGGTCACCGAGCCGATCACGACCGGCTCGACGGGCCGGTCCAGCCGGCCGGTGGGGACGGCCGCGATGGCGTCCACCACCTGCCGGGAGGACTCGTCCAGCACCTCTCCGAAGATGGTGTGCCGGCGGTTCAGGTGCGGCGTGGGCGCCACGGTGATGAAGAACTGCGAGCCATTGGTCCCGGGGCCGGCGTTGGCCATCGCGAGCAGGTAGGGACGGTTGAAGCTCAGTTCGGGGTGGAACTCGTCGCCGAACTTGTAGCCCGGGCCGCCGGTGCCGTTGCCGAGCGGGTCGCCGCCCTGGATCATGAACCCGTCGATGACCCGGTGGAACACCAGCCCGTCGTAGAAGTTGCCGGTGGTCGGCTCGCCGGTCTCGGGGTCGCTGTACTCCTTCGTGCCGGCCGCCAGGCCGACGAAGTTCGCGACCGTTTTCGGGGCGTGGTCAGGGAACAGGGTGATCACGATGTCACCGTGGTTGGTGTGCAGGGTTGCGGTCTGGGCCACGAGGGACGTCCTTTCGTCTGCGGTCGTTCCCATCCTTCCAGATTCCCTATCCGCGCCTCCATCGGCCGAGTACGGTGGGGATTCAGCGAGTACGCACGTCGCCGAGGAACACCGGAGGAAGCATGGCCCGCAGCAAGTTCATCAGCACAGTCGAGGACACCAGTCAGGTCGCGGCCAAGAAGGCGTCTGATGCGATCGTGGACGCCGCGGAGCGGCTCGCCCCGCTGATCGACCAGGCCGGCGACTATCTCGGTCCGCTGACCGACGAGGCCAGGCGGCTCTCGGC
>JAVHXR010000013.1:0-13045 GCA_031119515.1 Propionicimonas sp. | reverse complement strand
CTTTCTCGGCGGACTCTTCGATTGCGACCGCTCGATCTGGTTCCCGATGCTGGTCGTGGTCGACGAAGCCCAGCTCTTCGCTCCCGTGATGGCCGGCGAAGCCTCCGACGAGGCCAGGCGGCTCTCGGCCGAGCTCGCGACCGATGCCTACTCGCGGGTGAAGCCCGTCCTGCGGGACGCCCAGATCCGCGGCGCCCGGCTCGCCTCCGACGCCTACGGTCGGGTGCAGCCCACCCTCGACGACGCCCTGAGCGCGGTGTCCCCGGCCGTCGGCCAGGCGGTCGGCAAGGTCCGTCCGGTGGTCGACGACGTCCTGGTGCGGATCCCGCCGCTGGTGGAGGGTGCCCGCTCCCGGGTGCAGGACGACGTGCTGCCGAAACTGGCGGGAGCGTTGAAGGACGCCGCGGCCCAGCCGCTTGCCGCCGAGGCCGCCGCCCAGCTCGCGCTCGCCACGGCCGTGGTGTCCAAGGAGCTGCGCAAGACCACCAAGGCCGCCAGGAAACGCTCGTGGCCGAAGACCCTGGGCAAGATCGTGCTCGCCGGTGCGATCCTCGCCGGAGTGGTGGTGGCGATCCGCAAGCTGATCACGCCGCCGTCGGAGGGCTGGCACGCGCACTCGCCGTCTGATGCGTATGTCGCCGACCCGATCGCCGACGCCGCCGACAAGGTCGGCGAGGCCGCCGGCAACCTCTCTGAGGCGGTCTCGCAGACCGCCGACGCCGCCGCGGCCGCAGCCGCAGGGCTGGCCGAGGACGCCGGAGAGGTCGCCAGCGACGTGGCAGAGACCGCCGGGGACGCGCTCGGCGACCTCGCAGAGGACGCCGGCGAGCTGGCGGAGGATCTGGCCGAGGAGGCTTCCGACGCTGCCGAGGAGGCAGCAGAGACCCTTGAGGACCTGGGCGAGACCGACGACGGCGAAGGCGATGATGCCTCCCCTTTAGCAGGTAGCCCCTTCGGAGAGGAGTCCTACGAGGGCTCCGAGCCGCCGGAGGGGTTCGTGGTCAAGGCGAACAGCCGGACCCGCAAGTTCCGCGTGCCGGGAAGCTCCGGCTACGAGCGGGCGACCGCGGACGTCTGGTTCACCAGCGCGGAGGCGGCGCAGGCCGCCGGTTTCGCTCAAGCCCAACGCTGAGGCCGACGGGATCTCCGGTATCGCGGCCGTCGGGTGTCACAACCCGGCGGCCGCGACGGCTTTCTGTGGTGAACCCCACAGGAGGCGACGATGACCCAGCAACCGTCCCCACCCGACTGGGTGATCGCCGCGCCGTTCCGCGCCCACCTCAGGCACCTGCGGGACGGGACCGGCCTGCCCTGGGGTGTCCTGGCGCGCGTCGCCGGGGTCTCACCCCGGCTGGTGCACCATCTGGTCCTCGGCCGCGGCGGCCGGTATCCCCGCCGGATCACGCACGAGTCGGCGAGCCGGCTGATCGCCCTCGACCGGAACTCGCTCGCCCGGCTGGCCGTGGAGTGGGTGCCCGCCGGACGGACGCGGCTGCAGGTCCGGCAGTTGCTCGCCGCCGGCGCCGACCCCGACCGGCTCGCGGCCTGGTGCCGGCTCAGCCGGACGCAACTGCTCGCGCTGGCCGGGGCCGCCCGCTGCACCCGGCTGGTCGCCCTGCTGGTGGATACGGCCTGCCCGCCGCACCTGGCGATCCCGGCGGACGAGGATGCCGGGCGGGAGGCCGCGTGAACGCCCAGGCGCTCGGTGTGTCCGCCCGTCGCCCCGGCGCCGACGGCCGGCCGCACTAGGCTGCCGGCATGCCGTGGGTCGGCGTCGCCGTCGCAGTCGTGCTGTCGCTGGGGATCGCGGCCTGCACGGCGACGATCCTGCGCCGGCTCCCGCTCCCGCCGGACGAGCCGGAGGCCCTCCCCTACGCCAACCTGGTGTCGCCCCGCCTCGTCCTGACCGTGCTGGGCTGCTCCTTCGCCGCCCTGCTCGGTTCGTTCCTGCTCAGCCCGTGGTGGAGCTGGCCGGTGTGGGCCGTGGCCGGCACGCTCGCAGTGCTGCTGGCGATCGTGGATGCCCACACCGGGCTGCTCCCGCTCCGCCTCACCCGGTTGTTCGGCGGGCTGGCGTTGGTGGCGGCGGCGGCCTCGGCGTGGCTGGCCGGCAACCCGGCCGTCCTGCTGGTCGCCGTGCTCTGCGGCGCCGGCGCGGGCCTGCTGTTCTGGCTACTGTGGCGGATCGGCGGCGGGTTGGGATTCGGTGACGTCAGGCTGGCGGCGGTCCTCGGCGTGGTGACCGGGACCAACTCGCTGGAGCTGACGGTCTGGGCTTTCCTGCTGGCCGGCATCGCCGGCGTGGTGTGGGGCGTGGTGGTGCGGCTGCGCCGCGGCGCCGGGCCGTTCCCGTACGGGCCTGCGCTCGTGCTCGGTCCCTACCTCGCGCTGCTGGCCCAGGTCGGCCTGCGACTGGCCGGGTTGTCCTGATCCCTGCCGTTCAGCCGGCCGCCGCCCTGGAGGCGCCGATCCAGCGTTCCAGCAGGCCAGCTGCCGCCCCACTGTCGATCGCGCCCGCCACGCGCTCCAGCCGGGGTGCCAGCTGGGCGGCCACCGGCTGGGTGGCATCAGGGCCGTCGTAGGCGAGCAGGGCGGCCGCCGCGTTCAGCGCCACGATGTCGCGGACCGGCCCCGGCCTTCCCGCCAGCACCTCCCGGACGACCTGGGCGTTGTGCGCCGGGTCGCCACCCACCAGGTCCTGCGGCCGGGCCCGGGCCAGTCCCAGCTCGAGCGGGTCGAGGGTGGTCTGGGTCACCTCCCGGCCGGCGACCAACCAGACCTGCGACCAGGTGGTGGTGGTCAGCTCGTCGAGGCCGTCGTCGCCGTGGAACACCACACCCCGGTTCCCGCGTCCGGCGATCACTCCCGCCACCCGGGGGGCCAGCGCCGCATTCGCCACCCCGACCGCCTGCGCCTGGGGGCGGGCGGGGTTGGCCAGCGGGCCGAGGAAGTTGAAGGCGGTCTGGACGCCGAGTTCCTTGCGGGCGGCGCCGGCATGCCGAAGCGACGGGTGGTACAGCGGCGCGAACAGGAAGACGATTCCCACGTCGGCGAGCACTGTCGCCTGGGCGTCCGGAGGAATGTTCAGGGCGACGCCCAGCGCCTCCAGGCAGTCGGCGGTCCCGCAGGCCGAGGAGGCGGCGCGATTGCCGTGCTTGACCACGGGGACCCCGCAGGCGGCGGCCACGATCGCCGCCATCGTCGACACGTTGACGGTATTGGCGCGATCGCCGCCCGAGCCGACGACATCGACGGCATCGCTCGGCAACAGGATCGGGGTCGCCCGGTCGAGCATCGCCTGGGCCAGCCCGGTCAGTTCGGCGGCGGTCTCGCCCTTGGCCCGCAACGCGACGGCGAAGCCTGCGATCTGCACCGGGGTGGCCTCCCCGGCGAGGATCTGGTCCATCGCCCAGCGCGCGGTGTCGGCCCCGAGGTCCCGTCCGGCGATCAGGCCGGTCAGGACGTCGGGCCAACTGGTCGTCACTTACTCGGCCTTCTCGGCCAGCCGGGCGCGCAGCAGTTCGGCGGCGGTGGTCGGCAGCCGGACCGGATCGACCGGGAACGGGCTGACCGCCTCGGCCTTCGACCAGGTGGCCAGCCAGGCATCGGCCACCCGCGCCACCAGCAGCAGTACCGGCGGGCAGTCGGCGATCTCGTCCTTGAGCTGATGGGCGATGCCCATGCCGCCGGCCGGCGCGGCCTCGCCGTCCAGGATCACGAGATCGACCCCGCCGGCGTCCATCGCCCAGAGCACCGCTGGCTGGGTGGCGACCTCGCGGATCTCGATCTCGGGCAGGTCCGCGGCCAGCTTCGTGCCGAGGGCCAGCCGCACCTGCTCGCGCACCGTCCGGTCGTCCGAGTAGAGCAGGACGGTCGCTGGCTTGGTCTGCGCGTCGGTCATCGGTCTTCCTCGTCTGGCGGCGTGGCCTGGTTCGGCTCGTCGTCATGGTAACCGGTCCCGGAGGGCTCCACCGACCCGGCCGCGCGCTGTGCGGCCAACCGCTCCTCCCGGTCCAGCCGGCGGTCGATCCGGGCTGCCTCCCGGCGGGAGTCGCGCAGCCACTGGGCGAACAGCACCCCCATGATGATGCCCATCGTCAGGTCGCCGGTCGCCCACATGATCGCCCCTGCCACGTACTGGTCGTCGACCGGGCTGGGAGGCCACGCGCGCTCGAAGGCGAGGTACCAGTCCTCGGCGATCAGCCGCGGCGAGCCCATGATGGTCACCCCGAGGAACGAGGTGAACGGCATCATCAGGAACAGCAGCAGGATCCGCAGCGGATAGGCCGGGCGGTGCGGCATCGGGTCGTTGCCGACCAGTGGCCAGAAGAACAGGCAGCCCACGGTGACCATGTAGACGTGCAGCAGGTCATGGGCAAGATCGTTGTCGAGGGTGATCCGGTAGAGCCCCGTCATATAGAGGGTGAACGGGGTCACGATCATCAGCGCGGTCGCCAGCGGCGGAAAGAAGGCCGTGCGAGCCGGCCAGGAGTGGATCACCCTGGCCACCCGGCGCCGGCCGGTGCCGCCGAGGTTCCGCAGCAGCAGCGTGACGGGCGCCCCGACCGCCAGGAACACCGGCGTCACCATCATCAGGATCATGTGCTGCACCATGTGGACGCTGAACAGCACGGTGTCGTAGGCGCCGAGGGCGCTCAGCCCGGCGATCGCCGCCGTCCCGATCCCGCCGACGCACCACGCCAGCGTCCGCGACGCCGGCCAGGAGACCCCACGGCGGCGGAGCCGTCCCACTCCCCACAGGTAGCCGGCCAGGCCGAGGAGGGCCGGGATCACGAAGAGCCAGTCCCATTTCCATTCCGTCAGCAATGTGATCCAGGTCAGCGGGGGTGGCTGGTTCTGCGGGTCGGCATGTAAGAGAACCCAACCCGCGGTGCGCATGCCTCCATTATCGACCTATGGCGAGCCTTGCTTATGGCGTGGTGGTGCGGGAGGCCGGGGCTACGGGCCATACTGGGCCAATGGCACACGGACCCTCGACCGGAGCAGCCGCGCTGGCACCCAACGGCGCGGTGCACCCCCTCGCGTCCACCCGGCTCTCGGGCACGAAGGGGCGCCCCGACAACCTGTCGGTCGGGGTGATCGTCTGGCTCGCCAGTGACCTGATGTTCTTCGCCGCGATCTTCGCCGCCTACTTCTCGCTGCGGGAGATCACGAACGCCGCGGCCCTCGAGACCGGCACCACCCCGATGTGGGAGTGGGGCGCGTCCCACCTTGACAACGACTGGTTCGGGATCACCTACCCGTGGTTTGCCACGATCAACACCGTGGTCCTGCTCCTGAGCTCGGTGACCTGCCAGATGGGCGTCCACCAGGCCGAGGAAGGCAGGGTGTCGCGGACCGGGTCGCTGTTCAACCCGGCGCGCTGGGGGCTGCGGGAGTGGTACACGCTCACGTTCCTGATGGGAGCCTTCTTCATCGGCGGGCAGGCATTCGAATACGCGACCCTTGTCTCCGAGGGATTCACCCCGAGCACAAATGCCTACAGTTCCGCTTTCTTCCTCGCCACGGGATTTCACGGACTTCACGTGATCGGCGGCTTGGTGGCATTTCTGCTTATGCTCGGCCGGACCTATCTCGCCCGCCGGTTCACTCACGAACAAGCGGTCCATGCAATCGTGACCTCCTACTACTGGCACTTCGTGGACGCCATCTGGGTGGTGCTGTTCTTCGTGCTCTACATCCTGCGCTGACGCGCCCGACATCCCTGGGGAGGAACCGGTTCCGATGCGATCGTTGACATCGAGGAGGCACCACAAGGCCGCTCGCCTGCTGCTGGTAGCGGTGGCCCTGCTGGTGACAGGCGGCATCTACGCGGTGGTCTCCCCGGCCGCCTCGGTCGCCGCGCCGACACCCGAGGAGACGATCGCGCGGGGCAAGGAGTTGTTCGCGGTCTCCTGCGCCTCCTGCCACGGGCTGAACGGCGAGGGGCTGGCCTCCCAGGGCGCTCCCTCGCTGGTCGGGGTGGGCGCCGCGGCCGTCGACTTCCAGATGCGCACCGGACGGATGCCGATGGCGAACCCGCTGGTGCAGGCCCCGGGCAAGACGAACCCTTTCACCCCCGAGGAGATCGCGGCGATCTCGCTGTACGTGGCCTCCCTGGGTGACGGGCCGGCGATCCCCGACCCTGACCAGTACGACCCGAGCGGGCTGAGCCCGGAGGAGGTCGCCGTCGGTGGCGACCTTTTCCGCACCAACTGCTCGGCCTGCCACAACTTCCAGGGCTCCGGCGGCGCCCTGCCCAACGGCAAGGTCGCTCCGCCGCTGCTCGACGCCGAGCCGATCGACATCCACGAGGCGATGCGGACCGGTCCCGGCGAGATGCCGGTCTTCGCCGACCAGGCGATCCCCGACAAGGACGTGAAGGCGATGATCGCCTACCTCGACCAGGTCCACGCCGAACCGTCGGCCGGATTGAGCCTCGGCGGGCTCGGCCCGGTGTCGGAGGGCTTCTGGGCCTGGGTCGTCGGGATCGGCGGCCTGGTGCTGTTCGCGATGTGGATCACGAAGAAGGCGGCGCGCCGATGAGCCTCGAGACCCGGCACCACGCCGAAGACCACCCGGTCCCCGACCCCGGCCTGGTCGAGGAGGAACGTTTCAGCGACGTCGACGAACAGGCCGGCCAGCGGGCGTACCGCCAGGTGATCGGCCTGCTGGTCGCCGTCCCGGTGCTGGCGATCGCGTTCGTCGTGGTCTACTTCGCCGTCCCGATCGACGCCACCCTGACGATCTTCAACGCCACCCTCAAGGCACAGAACCTCCTGCTCGGGCTGACCGCCGGGCTCGCCGTCCTCGCGATCGGCGTCGCCCTGATCCACTGGGCGCGGCAGATCATGGGCGACGAGGAGGTCATCGAGGACCGGCACGGCGCTGCGGCGCCCGTCGAGGCCCGCGAGGAGGCTGCTGCCCAGTTCGCGGTCGGCGCCGAGCAGTCCGGGCTGAGCCGCCGGAAGCTGATCGGCAGCGGGCTGGCCGGCGGCCTGGGGATCATGGCGATCCCCGCCGTCGTGCTGCTGGCCGACATGGGACCGTGGCCGACCGACGAGGTCCGCAGGGAGACCATCGAGAAGACGATCTGGACCGAGGGCTCCTACATCGTCAACGACGTCAACCAGAAGCGGCTGCGCGCGGCGGACCTGGTCGTCGGCCAGTTGGTCAACGCCCAGCCGGAGGAGCTCTTCGACCTCCACGGCGCCGAGTTCCAGACCGCAAAGGCGAAGTCGTCGCTGATCGTCGTCCGGATGGACCCGGCCTCGATCCGGGTTCCGGCCTCGCGGCAGGACTGGCAGGTGGACGGCATCCTCGCCTACTCCAAGATCTGCACCCATGTCGGTTGCCCGATCAGCCTGTGGGAGCAGCAGACCCACCACCTGCTGTGCCCCTGCCACCAGTCGACCTTCGACCTCGGCAACTCGGGGGTGGTGGTCTTCGGGCCGGCCGCCAGGTCGCTGCCGCAACTGCCGATCACCACCGACGCCAACGGCTACCTGATCGCCCGCAGCGGCTTCACCGTCCCGGTCGGGCCGAGCTACTTCGAACGTAACTCCGAGAACGACTTCGAGGAGGGTGACGACTGATGGCCAAGCCGACGACAGTCGATCCCGAGGTCCCGCAGGGACAGCGACCGCAGCGGGCCGAGCCGTCCGTCGCGGCCACTGCCGCCGCCGGATCGGTCGGTTGGGTGGACGACCGCGTCCCGGTGTCCTCGATCGCCCGCAAAGGCCTGCGCAAGGCGTTCCCCGACCACTGGTCGTTCCTGCTTGGCGAGATCGCCCTGTACACCTTCATCATCCTGCTGCTCACCGGTGTCTTCCTCACCATCTGGTTCAAGCCGTCCATGGCCGAGGTCGAGTACGAGGGTTCGTACGCCCTGATGCGGGGGATCCCGATGTCGGAGGCGTTCGCCTCGACGCTGTCGATCAGCTTCGACGTCCGGGGCGGCCTGCTGATCCGGCAGATCCACCACTGGGCTGCGATGCTCTTCGTGGCCGCGATGACCGCCCACATGCTGCGGGTCTTCTTCACCGGCGCCTTCCGCAAGCCGCGCGAACTGAACTGGCTGATCGGTGTCGGCCTGCTCTCCATCGGCCTGGTCGAGGGCTTCGCCGGCTACTCACTGCCGGACGACCTGCTGTCGGGCACCGGCCTGCGGTTCGTGGACGGGCTGGTGCGCTCCATCCCGATCATCGGCACCTGGGCGGAGTTCTTCGTCTTCGGCGGCGAGTTCCCGGGCGAGCTGGTCATCCCGCGCCTTTACATGGTGCACATCCTCCTGGTGCCGGGCATCCTGCTCGCGCTGGTCTCGGCCCACATGGCGTTGCTGGTCTACCACAAGCACACCCACTTCCCCGGCCCGGGACGCAAGCAGACAAATGTGGTGGGCCAAGCCCTCTTCCCGGTCTACATGGCCAAGGCCGGCGGGTTCTTCTTCATCGTGTTCGGCGTGACGATCCTGATGGGCGCCCTGATGCAGATCAACCCGGTCTGGCTGTACGGGCCCTACAACCCGGCCCAGGTCACCGCCGGCTCGCAGCCGGACTGGTACATGGGCTTCGTCGAGGGTGCGATCCGGATCATCCCCAACTGGGAGACGCACATCCTCAGCACCACCTGGTCGTGGAACATCTTCCTGCCCGGTGTCGGGCTGATGGGGCTGCTCTTCACCGGCCTGGCCCTGTATCCGTTCATCGAGGCCTGGATCACCGGCGACAAGGCCGAGCACCACATCCTCGACCGGCCGCGGAACGCCCCGAACCGGACGGCGCTGGGCGTGGCCGGCATGACCGCCTACGGGTTGTTCTGGCTCTCCGGCGGCAATGACATCCTGGCCACCCAGTTCGGGCTGTCGCTGAACGCGATCACCGTCTTCATGCGGGTGGCGGTGTTCGTCGGCCCGGTGATCGCGTTCATCGTCACGAAGCGGATCTGCCTGTCGCTGCAGCGTCGAGACCGCGAACGCGTCCTGCACGGCAGTTCGTCCGGGATCCTGGTGCGGCGACCTGACGGGGGCTACACCGAGGCCCACGCACCGATCACCCAGGCGGAGGCGTTCACCCTCACCCAGCACACCGAGTTGCCGGCGCTCGAGGTCTCCGAGACCACCGACCAGCACGGCGTGAAGCGCACCGGCAAGAGGACCAGCCGACTGCGGGCGCGGCTGTCCCGCTGGTACGCCCACGGCCGGGTGCCGAAGCCGACCGCCCAGGAGATCGCGGACGCCGGCCACCACGGCGAGGACGAGGCCGACCACGCTGTCGAACCCGCCGCAGGGACCGGCGAGCTCACCTCGAGCGGGGAGCCAGCCTCCACCCACTGACCGACGGCGTCGTCGTCGAAGCCCGGGATCGCGCCGGTTCGCGGGGACGGTTCCCAACCCGCCTCACGGGGACGGTTCCCAACCCGGTTCACGGGGACGGTTCCCAACCCGGTTCACGGGGACGGTTCCCAACCCGGTTCACAGGGACGGTTCTCGCGCGCCCTCGACTCGGCAGCGCCGTCCCACCCGGGTAGCCTTGTCCGGTGCGCTTCCTGACACCCAAGCCCAACTACGACCTGACCTACGACGACGTCTTCATGGCTCCTCGCCGGTCGTCGGTCACCTCGCGGCTCGACGTCGACCTCACCTCCACCGACGGTCTCGCCCTGCCGCTACCGATCGTGGTGGCCAACATGACCGCCGTCTCCGGCCGCCGGATGGCAGAGACCGTGGCCCGCCGCGGCGCCGTCGCAATCATCCCGCAGGACCTTCCGAGCCAGATCGTCGCGACCACGATCGCCAGGGTGAAGGCGGCCCACACCATCTTCGACACCCCCGTCACGGTGGCCCCCGGTTCGACCATCGGCGAGGCGCTCTCGCTGTTGCCGAAGCGCTCCCACGGCATCGTCGTGGCGGTCGAGGACGGGGTGCCCGTCGGCACCATGTCCGCCGCCGACGCCGACGGGCTCGACCGGTTCGCCCAGGTCCATGAGGCGATGAGCACCGAGCTGACCCTTGTCTCCCCCGGCACGGAGCCGACGGAGGTCTTCGACCTGCTCACGGCCCGCCGCCACAAGGCGGCCATCGCCGTCGACGAGGCGGGCCGGCTGGTCGGCCTGATGACCGTCAAGGGCGCGCTCCGCACCGCGCTGTACTCCCCCGCCGTCGACCGGCATGGCAAGCTGCGGGTCGGGGCCGCCGTCGGTATCTCCGGCGACGTCGAGGCCCGCGCCCAGGCGCTGCTGGACGCCGGGGCGGACGTCCTGGTGATGGACACTGCGCACGGCCACCAGGAGCGGATGATCTCTGCCGTCGAGCGGTGCCGGGCCATCGTGGACGCCGCCGGCTCGGCGGTCCAGATCGTCGCCGGGAACGTGGTCACCGCCGATGGTGTGAGTGACCTGATCGAGGCCGGAGCCGACGTGATCAAGGTCGGGGTAGGACCCGGCGCGATGTGCACCACCCGGATGCAGACCGGCGTCGGCCGTCCGCAGTTCTCGGCCGTCCTGGACTGTGCCGAAGAGGCCCAGCGGGCGGGCAAGGCAGTGTGGGCCGACGGTGGTGTGCGGCACCCCCGCGACGTCGCCCTCGCCCTCGCCGCGGGCGCCGGCGCGGTGATGATCGGCTCCTGGTTCGCGGGCACCCACGAGTCAACCGGAGACCTGTTCACCGGCGCGGACGGCCGTCCGTACAAGGAGAGCTTCGGCATGGCCTCGGCGCGGGCCGTCCGGGCCAGGACGCGGACGCAGTCGGCCTTCGACCGGGCGCGCGCCTCACTGTTCGAAGAAGGCATCTCGTCCTCGAAGATGTACCTCGATCCCGAGCGGCCCGGAGTCGAGGACCTGCTGGACTTCATCACCTCGGGCGTCCGCAGTTCGTTCACCTATGCCGGCGCGCGCGACCTCGCCGAGTTCGCCAACCTGGCGGTGGTGGGCGTCCAGTCGGCGTCCGGCTTCAACGAGGGACGTCCGCTGCCGGTGAGCTGGTGACGAGTCGTCGGATCTGAGGCCGGAGGGCCCTGGTGCGGCCCCGGATCCGTCCCCGTGAAGCGGGTTGGGATCCGTCCCCGTGAAGCGGTGTCGGAACCGTCCCCGTGAAGCGGGTTGGGAACCGTCCCCGTGAAGCGGGTTGGGAACCGTCCCCGTGAACCAAAGGACGCCGGGGTCAGTGCTGGTAGTCGCCCCGGTAGTACTCGTAGCACCACCCGGTGACGGCCAGGACGCCGAACGCAGCGCCGAGGATGGTCAGCCACCAGCCGAAGACCGGCCCGAGCGCCATGATCGTGACCACGAGGGCCGTCCAGAACGGCCAGATGCTCGCCGGCGGGAAGAAGCCGAGTTCTCCGGCACCCTCGACGATCTCGGCGTCCTTGCGGTCCTCCAGGCGTGGATCCATCTTGCGCGACTGGATCCACAGGTACACCGTCAGGGTCGCGATGAAGGCGAAGGTCAGCGCCAGCGCAACCGAGCCGATCACCTCGTGCGACATCAGCCAGTAGATCGGGGCGACAACCGCCATGAACACCGCCAACGCGGCGAAGATCCAGGTCTCGGCCTTCACGGCTTCGCCTCCCCTGCGGTCAGGTCCTCGCCGGCATCGTTGAGCGCCTCCTGGACCGGGTTGGCGGGCGCTATCGCACTCGGCGCGGGGTGGTTCATGTCGAATGTCGGCGACTCCGACCGGATCCGCGGCAGCGAGGTGAAGTTGAACCGCGGCGGCGGCGAGGACGTCGCCCACTCCAGCGTCCGGCCCCAACCCCACGGGTCGTCGCTGTTCACCAGCGGGGCGTTCCGGGAGATCCAGACGTTCCACAGGAACGGCAGGGTCCCGATACCGAGCAGGAAGGCCCCGACCGTCGACACCTGGTTGAGCAGCGTGAAGCCGTCGCCCGGCAGGTAGTCGGCGATCCGGCGGGTCATACCCTCGACGCCGAGCCAGTGCTGGACGAGGAAGGTGGTGTGGAAGCCCACGAAGGTGAGCCAGAAGTGGAGCTTGCCGATCCGCTCGTCGAGCATCCGCCCGGTGAACTTCGGCCACCAGTAGTAGAAGCCGGCGAACATCGCGAACACCACTGTGCCGAACAGCACGTAGTGGAAGTGGGCGACCACGAAGTACGAGTCGGAGACCTGGAAGTGCCGCGGCGGGGCCGCCAGGAGGATGCCGGTCAGGCCGCCGAACAGGACGGTGGTCAGGAAGCCGAGCGCCCAGAGCATGGGTGTCTCGAAGCTCAGCGACCCGCCCCACATCGTCCCGATCCAGTTGAAGAACTTCACCCCGGTCGGGACGGCGATCAGGAACGTCATGAACGAGAAGAACGGCAGGTTCACCACACCTGTCACGAACATGTGGTGGGCCCACACCGAGATCGACAACGCCCCGATGGTGAGCGTGGCGGCGACCAGGCTGACATAGCCGAACACCGGCTTGCGGCTGAACACCGGCAGCACCTCGGTGATGATGCCGAAGAACGGCAGCGCGATGATGTAGACCTCGGGGTGGCCGAAGAACCAGAACAGGTGCTGCCACAGGATGGCGCCACCGGTGGCGGGGTCGAGGATGTGGGTTCCGAGCGAACGCTGCGCCTCCAGGACGAGCAGTCCGGCGGCCAGCACGGGGAAGGCCACCAGCACCATGATGGACGTCACCAGGATGTTCCAGGTGAAGATCGGCATCCGGAACATCGTCATGCCCGGTGCGCGCATCGTGAGGATCGTGGTGATGAAGTTCACCGCACCGAGGATCGTCGACAGGCCCATCACGTACAGCCCCATCACCCACAGGTCGCCGCCGACGCCGGGGGTGTTGACCGCGTCCGACAGCGGCACGTAGGCGAACCAGCCGAAGCTCGCGGCGCCGTCCGGGGTCAGGAAGCCGGCGCAGGCGGTCAGCGACCCGAACAGGTAAGCCCAGTAGCTGAACGCGTTCATCCGCGGGAACGCGACGTCCGGCGCACCGATCTGCAACGGCATGATCGCGTTGGCGAAGCCGGCGAACATCGGCGTCGCGAACATCAGCAGCATGATCGTGCCGTGCATCGTGAACAGCTGGTTG
>JAVHXR010000270.1 GCA_031119515.1 Propionicimonas sp. | reverse complement strand
GTCCTTGCGGGCGATGTGGCCCGAGACGAAGACGAGGTTGCCGAGGGACTTGCTCATCTTCTCGCCGCTGAGCCCGACCATGCCGGTGTGGAGGTAGGTGCGGGCCAGCAGCTCGCCGGTCAGTGCCGTCGCCTCGGCCGCGCACATCGGGTGGTGCGGGAAGGCCAGGTCGTTTCCCCCGGCCTGGACGTCGAACGCGGGGCCGAGGGTGTCGACCGACAGTGCGGTGCACTCGACGTGCCAGCCGGGCCGCCCGGCTCCGAACGGGGAACTCCAGGCGGGTTCGCCGGGGCGCGCCAGCCGCCAGACCAGGCAGTCGAGCGGGTTGCGCTTGCCGGCACGGTCCGGGTCCCCGCCGCGCTCGGCGAAGGTGGCGACCGCGTCGGCGAGGCTGAGCCCAGCCAGATCCAGCCCGGAGACCTCGAAGTACCAGTCCGGGAACTCGGGGTCGTCCACCTGGTAGAGCCGGCCGGCACCGTCCAGCCGTCGCAGCAACCCGACGATCCGGTCCATGCTCTCCACGACACCGAGGTAGGGCTCGGGCGGGACCACCCGCAGGGCCGTCATGTCGGCGCGGAACAGGTCGGTCTGGTCGGCGGCGAGATCCTCCCAGTCGACGCCGGTGAGGCCGGCGCGCTCCAGCAGCGGGTCGTCGACGTCGGTGACGTTCTGGACGAATCGGAGGCCGTACCCGCAATCCAGCAGGGCGCGGTTCAGCAGGTCGACGGCGACGTAGGTGAACGCGTGCCCCAGGTGGGTGGCGTCGTACGGGGTGATGCCGCAGGCGTACACCCGCGCGACGCCGTCGAGCGGGGCGACCGCCATCCGCATCCCGGAACGGCTGTCCTGCAGATGGACGGTTCCCGGGGAGGCGGGCAGGACGGGGATCTCGGGGCGGGGCCAGGAGCGCACGGCGAGCAGCCTACCGGTGGCGCTCAGGCAGCCCTCGCCCGCAGCCATGGCGGGCGCCCGACACGTCGGGACGCCCGGGCGTCGCCGCGAGCTGCGTCCTCTAGGCTGGGGCGGGCGAAAGGGGTGCCGATGAGTTGGCTGGAAGCGATCGTGCTCGGGATCGTGCAGGGGTTGACGGAGTTCCTGCCGATCTCCTCGAGTGCCCACCAGTCGATCGTCGGCCAGCTGTTCTTCGGCGGCCACGACCCCGGCGCGGCGTTCACCGCGATCACCCAGCTCGGCACCGAGACCGCCGTCATCGTCTACTTCGCCCGCGACATCGGCCGGATCATCAAGCGGTGGACGCTGGCCCTGTTCGGCCGGATCCCGCGCAACGACCCGGACGCCAGGATCGGCTGGCTGGTCATCATCGGGTCCATCCCGATCGTGGTGCTCGGCATCCTGTTCGAGGACGCGATCAGCACCTGGCTGCGCAACCTGTGGATCACCGTCGCGATGATGGCGGGGGTTGCCATCCTGCTGTGGCTCGCCGACAGGTTCGCCAAGCACACCTATGAGTTGAACCAGCTGACCTGGTCGGACGGCATCGCATTCGGCTTCGCGCAGGCGCTCGCCCTCATCCCGGGCGTCTCCCGGTCGGGAGCCACGATCTCGGCCGGGCTGTACCTGGGGTACACCCGCACCGCCGCCACCCGGTATGCGTTCCTGCTGGCGATACCCGCTGTGTTCGGCTCGGGGCTGTACAAGCTGAAGGACATCGGGGTCGAGCCGGGACTGGAGTGGGGACCGATCCTGGTCGCCACCGCGGTCGCCTTCGTCATCGGGCTCGCGGTCATCCACTGGCTGCTGCGCTACGTCAGCAAGCACAGCTTCTCGATCTTCGTCTGGTACCGGCTCGCCGTCGCCGCCCTGCTCGCCACCCTGCTCGCGACCGGCTACCTCCAGCCCTGACATGCAGCGCAGAGCGGTAGGCGCCAGCGGGCTACAGGTCTCCCGGCTCGGCCTCGGCACCCTCACCTGGGGCCGGGACACCCGTGCCGACGACGCCAGGGCCCTGGCCCGGGCCTTCGTGGACGCCGGCGGTTCGTTGGTCGACACCGCCGCCGCCTATGGCGGTGGCGAGGCCGAGCGGATGATCGGGCGGCTGATCCACACCGACCTGCGCCGAGACGACCTCGTGATAGCGACCAAGGCCGGCTTCGGGATCCGCGACGGCGAACGCGTCATCGACACCTCCCGGCAGGCGCTGCTGGCCGACCTGCGGGGGTCGTTGCGCCGGCTCGGCACCGACCACATCGACATCTGGCAGCTGCACGCCTGGGGTTCCGCCCCGCTGGAGGAGTCGCTGGCGGCGGTCGACACCGCCGTTGCGGCCGGCGACGTCCGCTACGCAGGGGTCTCCAACTTCATCGGCTGGCAGACCGCGCAGGCCGCGACCTGGCAGAACGCGTTCCCCGGCCGGGCGCCGATCACCTCCGCGCAGGTGGAGTACTCGCTGCTCGCCCGCCGCGCCGAGGTGGAGGTGATCCCGGCGATCCGCGCCTTCGGGCTCGGCCTTTTCCCCTGGTCGCCGATCGGGCGCGGCGTGCTGACCGGCAAGTACCGCAGCCGGATCCCCCGCGACTCCCGCGGCGCCGCCACCCACTTCGCGTGGTTCGTCCAGCCCTACCTCGAGCCGAGGTCCAGGGCGGTGGTGGACGCGGTCGCGGTCGCTGCCGACGGCCTCGACCTCACCCCCGGCCAGGTCGCGCTGTTGTGGGTGCGGGACGCCCCCGGGGTGACCGCACCGCTGCTCGGCGCCCGCACCGTCGAGCAACTCGACGCCTTCCTGGCCGTCGAGGACACCGAGCTGCCCGCCGAGATCGTGGCTGCCCTCGACGACGTCTCGGGCGGGCCGAACGCGGGCCGGGAGCCCGACGGGGAGGCCTGACCCGCGGCACTTGGGCTGCTCCTTTCCTACGCCCCCGACGACTGGCGCGGGAACCGGCCCGGTTCGGGCCTGGCTGCTCCCGCTCCCCTGCGGGCCCGCCGCGGACCGGATCCGGTGCGGTGCGGCCGTCTCACACCACACCCATGGGGCTGGCCGGGGGCGCCACCCGATTCCGTACCATGACGGAGGTGGACTTCTCCCTCGAACTGTCGCCGGACCTGGCCGCCGTCTTCCTGACCCTCTTCGTGCTCGAGCTGGTGCTCGGCGTCGACAACGTCATCTTCATCTCCATCCTCGCCAGCAAGCTGCCACGCGAGCAGCAGGCCAGGGCCCGCAACCTCGGCCTCACCCTCGCCATGATCATGCGGGTGGGGCTGGTGCTCCTGGCGGGCTGGATCATCACCCTCAAGGAGGACGTCGTCCAGCTCGCCGGGATGGGCTTCTCTGTGAAGGACTTCATCCTGATCCTGGGCGGCCTGTTCCTGGTCTACAAGGCGGTCCACGAGATCCACCAGAAGCTCGAGGGGGCTGAGGAGAGCCACGACGACCGGCGCCCGGCGGCCAGCTTCGGCTCGGTGATCGCCCAGATCCTCGCCCTCGACATCGTGTTCTCGCTCGACTCGGTGATCACCGCGGTCGGGATGACCGAGAACATGGTCGTCATCATCACCGCGGTCGTGGTGTCGTTCGGGATCATGCTGTTCGCGTCGCGCTACATCTTCGCCTTCGTCAACAAGCATCCGACGGTCAAGATGCTGGCGCTCTCGTTCCTGCTGCTGATCGGCGTCTTCCTGATCGCCGAGGGCTTCGGCTACCACGTCGACAAGGCATTCATCTACGGCCCGATGGCGTTCGCCATCTTCGTCGAGGCGCTCAACCTGCTCGCGGCCTCCCGCAAGGCCCGGCGCGACCAGGGCGGCCTGCGCGCCGTCCAGCTGCGGCCCACCTACCCGAGTGTCGACGAGTCGGTCGCCGTCACCGCCGCCATCTCGAACGACCCCGGCGCCGGCAGCGTCGGGCTGTCCCGCAGGCCCGTGGAGGGCGCTCCGGGCGACACCGGCGAGCGGGCCGGGCTCGGCTGAGGTCAGGCCGCGTCCGCGCGGTAGCCGGTCACGTTGAGGGGGAACCCGAACCGTTCCCGTCCTGCGGTGTGCGGATGGGTGGCGAGCAGGGTGCGGACGGCTGCCAGGATCGCGGCCTGCTCCGGCGGCGGCGCTATCAGGTAGCGACTGCGCGAGGCGACCATCGACTCGACCTGCCTCGGCGTCATCTGGCGGAGGCGGGCCCAGCGGCGGCGCCGCCACGGGTTGAAGCCCGCCAGCTCGGGCAGGGCGCCGGAGTCCGCGAGCTGCTCGGCGGGTGACGGTCCCATCACCGCTGCCAGCTCTGCGACGAACGGGTGCGAGGAGTCCCGGGTGTTCCAGATCAGCCCGAGCCGGCCGCCGGGTCGCAGCACCCGGGCGATCTCGGGACCTGCCGTGGCAGGATCGAACCAGTGCCAGGCCTGGCCGACCGTGACCACCGAGACGCTGTGGTCGCCGAGCGGGATGCTGTCTGCGGTGCCGAGCCGGGTCGGCACCGCGTCGATCCGGGCGAGCAACGCGGCGCGCTGCTCCGCCGGGACGATGCCCGGATGGGTGTCG
>JAVHXR010000269.1 GCA_031119515.1 Propionicimonas sp. | reverse complement strand
GCCATGCACCGCCCCGCGCCCCCCCTCGGGGCGGTGCATGGCACCAAAGGATGGGCTCAGAATCCGTGCCGCGCCCGGCTCGCCTGCTCCTGGGCCCGGAACAGCCCGAACCGCGGCAGGAACTTGTCCCAGTCGATCGCATGCCCGTCGATCTCCGGGCCGTCGATGCACGCGTGCTTGCGCACCAGGCGGTCGCCCTCGGTGACCGGCACCATGCAGGCCCCGCACATGCCGGTCGCATCCACCATGATCGAGTTCAGGCTCGCCACCGTAGGCACGCCGTACGGCTTCGTGAGGTCCGAGACCGAGCGCATCATCATCGGCGGGCCGATCGTCACGACCTCCGCTATGGCGCGCCGCGCGGTGCCGCGGCGATTGGCCTCGAGCAGATCCTCCAGCGGAGCGGTGACGAAGCCCTGGACGCCGAAGGAGCCGTCGTTGGTGGCGTAGACCACGTCGAGTTGGCGGCCGAACTCCGCCTGCAGGCGGCCGACCCGCTCGTCGGGGCCGTCCCAGAACATCAGGTCCGCGCTGCGGAAGCCGGAGATCAGGGTGACGTGGTTGCCGAGCCGCAGGTGCTCGCGCATGATCGGGTAGACCGGCGGCAGGCCGAGGCCGCCGGCGGTGAACACGACCGTCGAGCCGTCGTCGTACCGGTGGAGGTCGCTGGGGCGCCCAAGCGGCCCGGCGATCCCGGCCAGTGCCTGCCCGACACCCATCGCGTTCATCGACAGCGTGGTGGTGCCCATGCCCTGGACCACCAGCGTCACGGTGCCCGCATCGGCGTCCCAGTCGGCCAGGGTGAGCGGGATCAGCTCGCCGGCCGGATCGGTCAGCACCCGGACGAACTGGCCCGCCCTGGCCGACCTGGCGATCACCGGTGCCCGGACGGTGAACTCCTCGATGCCGAGGCTGAGGTGCTGCTTGGCGAGGATCACAGGGATCTCCGCGGCCATGTCGGTGTAGGCAGACGCCCGGGTCACCCGGTCGATCACGTCACCCGGGTCGAACTCGCCGAGCGTCCCGACGATCTCGCGGGCGGCCGACTGGCCGTCCCCGGCCGCGCGGATGGCGGTGGAGCCGCCGCGGGCTGCGTCCCCACCGGTGTACACCCCGGCCACCGACGTCTGCTTGGAGCCGTCGTCGCCGGGCTGCTCGATCGTGCCGTACCTGGAGACCGTCAGCCGCGGCTCGGAGTCCTTGATGATCGGGTTGGCGGAGTTGCCGAGCGCCATGATGACCAGGTCGGCGTCGATGTGCTCGGTCAGCCCGGTCCGCAGCGGGGAACGGCGCCCGGAGGCGTCCGGCTCGCCGAGCCCCATGATCTCCACGGTCGCCCCGGTCACGAAACCTGTCTTGTCGTCACCGGTGAACTCCGACGGCGACCGCAGCACCGCCAGCTCGATGCCCTCCTCGAGGGCGTGCTCAAGTTCCTCGACCCGTGCCGGCATCTCGGCGCGGGTGCGCCGGTAGACGATGGTGACCTGCCCGCCGAGCCGGCGGGCGGTGCGGGCGGCGTCCATCGCGGTGTTGCCACCGCCGATGATCAGCACCTGCTTGCCCCGCACGAACGGCAGCGGGGTCTCCCGGGCGGCCTGGTGGGCCTGCATCAGGTTGACCCTGGTGAGGAACTCGTTGGCGCTCATCACGTTGAGCAGGTGCTCGCCGGGGACGTTCAGGAAGCGCGGCAGACCGGCACCCGAACCGACGAAGACGCGAGCGAAGCCCGCCTCCCGCAACTCCTCGAGGGTGGCGGTCTTGCCGACCACGAAGTTGGTCACGAAGCGCCCGCCGAGCAGCCGGATCTTCGCCACGACGTCGTCGATCAGCTGGTTCGGCAGCCGGAACTCCGGGATGCCGTAGCGCAGCACCCCGCCCAGTTCGTGGAAGGCCTCGAAGACGGTGACCGGGAACCCCTCCTCGGCCAGCAGGTAGGCGGTGATCAGCCCGGACGGGCCGGAGCCCACGATCGCCACAGGCGGCTTCGTCGCCAGCAGCCACGGATCGCGGACGTGGGCGAACCGGCGGACGGCGGCGTCGGGATCGGCGGCCTTCTCCCACTCCGGGAGGAACCACTCCAGCTGGCCGATGGTCATCGCCTGCTTGTGGATGCACATGCCCTGGCACTGCAGTTCCTGCGGGCACACCCGTCCGGTGACGTTCGGCAGCGGGTTGCAGGACTCCAGCAGCCGCAACGCCTCGCTGAACCGGCCGTTGCCGATCAGCTCGAACATCGCGGGGATCCGGATCCGGACCGGGCAGCCGCCCTGCGGCTCCCGATGGCCCGCCAGCAGGACGCCGAGCTCGCAGGGCGCCTCGGCGCACTGCTTGTCGCGCAACGCCTCCAGCCAGACGAACAACTCGACGTCGCGGCGGGTGTAGCCGAGGTCCTGGTAGCCGAGGTAGCCCTTGTTGACCAGCTCGAAGTCCTCGCAGCGTTCCGCTGGTTCGCGGATGTAGGGCGGGATCGCGCTGCCCGCCGGCCAGTTGCGCGACAGTCCGGCGAACATCGGGTAGCGGTCGGAGAGATGGCTGTCGAGCGCACGGACGAACACCCGCTTCTTGCCCACCGGCAGCCGCCAGAGGAAACGCATCAGCACCCGGCTGGCGTCGTCGTCGCGGGAGAGCACCTCCCACAGCTGGGTGGTGAACTCCGCGGAGAGCTCCGGCTGGCGGAACTCCCACGCGACCGACTCCATCCCGTCCACCGTGAACAGTTCCCGGAAGGCCCGGGGGTCGGCTGTCAGCCGGCGCTCCAGCAGGCCCAGCTGGTTGATGAACGAGATCGTGCTCACTGGATGATCTCCGCGTCGCAGGTGGCCTTCACCCGGGAGATCCGGGCCGAGAGGTCGGGGGTGAGCTCCAGCGAGTCGAGGCTGCCGGGACGCATCCGGCCCACCGAACGCGGCGTCCCGTCGACCAGGACGGTCGCCTTCTCGAACAGCTGCGGCAGCTCCTGGTAGCAGGTGGCGCAGTCGTTGCACCGGTCGAGGTCCTCCGGGTCGAGCCAGACCGGCCGATCCGCTGCCGCGGCCGGGGCCGCGTCCGCCGCCGGGGCGGGTACCGGCCCCGCGGATCCGAGCCCGAGCCCGAGGTGCAGCGGACCGCCGACCGGCGCCCCGCTGGAGGTGGCGAGGTCTGCCATCGCCTGGGCGATGGTGTCCAGCGACAGCTCCCGGGCGTCGACCGCCTCGGCATAGCGGGCGGTGAGCGCCTCGAGTTCGACGCGGTGCTGGGAAGCCAGGACGTTCTCCGACTGCCCGGCCAGGAACTGCAGGGTCTGCCAGTGCCGCTTCCGCTCCTCGACCAGCGCGACGATGGCCGGGGAGCAGACCATCCGTACCAGCTGCTTGCGCCGGTCCGTGGTGTGGACGAAGGGCAGCTTGCCCGCCCGCTCGGCGGGCGGCAGTTCGACGAACTCGACGATCGGGACGGCGGCCGCCTCCTCGTGCACGGCCAGCCAGCGGAACTGCTTGGCGAACCGCACCTCGCCCAGCGCGAAGTCCGCCGGAGTGAGCGGCATGGTCATCAGCTGCAGGGTGCGGGTCTCGTCCAGGTAGTCCAGCGTGGTGGTCGCCCAGAGCTGGTCGGTGGCCGGGTTCCCGTCCAGGCTGAACCTCTCCGGCAGGGTGTTGCCGCGTCGCGGGTCGTGCACGAAGAGCGGGCTCATCCGGCTCTCCACGGCCATCCGCGAGCGGGCGTTCGCCAGGTCCTCCGGCATGCCGTTCTCGGTGTCGCAGGGAGCATAGGTGACCATCAGGGCAGCACCGTCGTTGTAGCCGAGCAGGTCGGCGGCAGCCCGCAGGAAGTGGCCGTGGAAGGCTGAGGCAGTGGCGGCGACGTACACCCCGGGGTGGAACGCCGCCAGCAGGCCGAGTTCCTTGCGGGCCTCGTGCTTGCCGTGGTGCGCGGCTCCGTACCTGGCGAGGTCCGCGTCCTGTCCCGGGAAGCTCGCCGTCGACGCCTGCCCTCCGGTGTTGGAGTAGCCACCGGTGTCCAGCACGAGCGACTTGATCGGGGTGCCGCCGGCCAGCACCCGCGACAGCGCGCCGAAGCCGATGTCGTAGGCGGCGCCGTCGCCGCTGATGGTCAGCACCGCGGGCACCAGAGCGCGCTCCTCGGGGGTGAAGTCGCGCCACGACAGCGTCCGCAGGGCGGCGTCGTGCTGCGCCGGGTTGTACCCGCCGGCGAGTTCGAGCTTCGCCACCCGCAGCGCGCGCACCTCGGCCACCAGGCCGGAGGCGATCCCCTCGTAGAGTCCGACCGCCAGCGGCTGGGCGTCCTGGAACAGGCCGTTGACCCACGGGTCGAGGTACGGCGAGAACGGCATCGTCGAGGCGTAGACGCTGGAGCACCCGGTCGAGTTGGCGATCACCGTCGGGGCCGGGCCGTTCCCGGTCGGTCCGGACTCGTACAGGTAGAGCCGGGCCTCGAGTTCGGCCAGGGTGTCGGCGACCCGCTGCGCGCGCGGGCTGCCGGCCGGGAC
>JAVHXR010000268.1 GCA_031119515.1 Propionicimonas sp. | reverse complement strand
CCACCAGCCGCACCGGGGCGTCGCTCGAGTTCCCGCACAACGCGACCGTCACCTTCCAGACCGCGATGAGCTACGTGAGCGCGGACGGGGCGGACGCCAACCTGGCCGCGGAAGCCAGTTCCTTCGACGGCGCGCTCGCCGGCGCCCAGCACGCCTGGGCCGACCAGCTCGGCAAGGTCGAGGTCACCCAGGGCGACACCAATGCCGCCGAGGGGGAGCGGGAGACCCAGCTCCGCACCTTCTACTCCGCGCTCTACCGCTCTTTCCTGGCCCCGAACATCGGATCGGATGTCGACGGGAGCTACCGGGGCTGGGACGGCGAGGTGCACAGCGTCTCGGCGCCCGGTGCCGGCCTGACCGACTACTACCAGAACTTCTCGCTGTGGGACACCTACCGCACCCAGCAGCAGTGGCTCTACCTCACCGAGCCCCTCCGCTCGCAGGACATGGCGAAGTCGCTCGTGCTGCAGTCCGAACAGTCCGGCTGGACGCCCCGGTGGGGCTACGGCCCGGTGGAGACCAATGTCATGACCGGTGATCCGGCCACCCCGTTCCTGGTCTCGGCGTGGGACCAGGGGCTGCTGCCCGACGGCTGGGCCGAACGTGCCTACGCGGTCCTGACGCACAACGCCGACAGCACCCCGAACCGGGCGGCGTTCCAGAACGGGCGGGCCGGCAACGCCAGCTACCTGGACGAGGGTTACGTCCCCCACAACACCGCCGCGAAGTCGCGCGACACCGACTACGACCTCGACCACGGCGGTTCGGCCACCCTGGAGTACGCGCTCGCCGACGCAACCCTCGCCCACCTGGCTCAGGGCCTTGGCCACTCCGCGGACGCTGCCCGCTTCGCCCTGCGCGGCCAGAACTTCCGTTCGCTGTGGGATCCGGACAACGACCTCTTCCGCACCAGGGACGCCGATGGTGCCTTCCTGGCCCAGACCGATGCCTCCCAGATCACCGGCTTCCACGAGGGCACGTCCTCGCAGTACACCTGGCTGGTGCAGCAGGACATCCCGAGCCTGATCGACCTCCTCGGTGGCAAGCAGGCGGCCGAGCAGCGACTGGACGCCTTCTTCGCCTACGACGACATCGACCTGGCCGGGCATCCCGGACGGGTTGCGCACAACACCGCGGGCAACGCCGACTGGTGGGTCAACGGGACCTACAGCTACTACGGCATGCCGACCTACAACCCGAACAACGAGCCGGACCTGCACGCACCGTACGTCTACCTGTGGCTGGGGGAGCCCGGGAAGACCTCGGACGTCGTCCGCGAGGCGCTCACCCTGTTCACGGACTCTCCCAACGGTGTCACCGGCAACGACGACCTCGGCACGATGGCGGCCTGGCAGGTGCTCTCGACGATCGGCATCTACCCGATCATCCCCGGCAGCAACACCTGGGGCCTGACCACCCCCGTGTTCGACAAGGTGGCGATCGACCTCGACCAGTCCTTCTTCCAGGGCCCCGACGAACTCGTCATCTCGGCGCAGGGCGTCTCCGCCGGCGACCGCTACACCCGGTCGGTGAAGGTCGGCGGTGCCGACCACCCGACCGCCCACCTGCGGGGAGAGGACCTGGTCGGCGCCGGCACCCTGGACTTCGCGGTCGGTTCGACCCCGTCGTCGTGGGCGACCGCCGGCTCCGCCTCGCCGGGATCGCTGGTCGACACCCCTGACCTCCCGACCCGCCTGGTCGTCTCGACGTCCGGGCAGCGCACACTCGTCGCGGCGGGTGAGTCGGTGTCGACGACAGTCTCGCTGCAGGTGACAGGGACGAAGCCGGTCTCCGGCAAGCTCGCCGCGAGCACCTGGTCGGGGATCTCGGTGTCGTACCCGTCCGACCCTGGCGTCAGCCTCTCCCCCCGGGGCGGCACGGTGATGGGCGAGATTCCCGTCGTCGTGACGGTCGACGAGGGCGTCCAGCCGGGCAGCTACCCGGTGGTCTGGACGTTCGGCTCCGGCGCGGACGCGATCACGGCGACGACCAGTGTCTCGGTTCCCGACGTCTCGCCGCTGGCTGCCACCGGCGCCTTCAACAACAAGGCGTTCGGCGACGGCGGCAGCGGGTCGTCGGCGAGGTTCAACGCCTCGTCGTCGGGCTCGGCCGAGTTCTTCCTGCGCGAGCTCGCCAACGCCAGCGGCATGCCGCTGGGGGTCCTGCTCAACCACCCGTCCGACTCCGCGCTGACCTACGTGCTGAGCGAGTCCGGCGCGGGTTCGCCGGCGACCGCCTACGACAACATCGTGGCCCAGGGCCAGACCACCAACGTCGCCGGACGGTTTCCGGGCGCGACCCGGATCGCCTTCATCGTCTCCGCCAACAACGGCAGTGTCACGGGGCAGAGCGCAACCCTGACGTTCACGGACTCGACCACGGCCAGGGTCGCGATCGCGGCGGCGGACTGGTGTGGCTACGAGGTCGCCGGCGTCACCGGCGCCGGCCGGGCGGCCAAGCGGTACTCCGGCGGCGTGCAGAGCCTCGCCTGCGGGATCTACGCGACCACCCCGGTCTCCCTGGACGGCAAGAGCCTGACCTCGATCACCTGGCCGGGCGGCACGGACGCGGCGCGCCTCCACATCCTCGCGATCGCCTCGGATGCCGGGGTGCGGGCCAGCGGTTCTGCGCTGGTCTCGGGCCCCGCGACCTACGGCCCGGACGCCAGCCTCACCGTCACCGGGCCGGCCTTCTCGGGACCGCAGGGGATCTCGGCCACCTACCAGTGGCTACGCGACGGCGTCCCGGTCAGTGGCGGCGACGAGCCGGCCTACCAACTCTCGCCACAGGATGTCGGCGCGGAACTGAGCGTGGTCGTCACCGGCCGGGCGGCCGGGCTGGCGCCAGCCGAGGTGACGTCCCAGGGCGTCACCGTCCAGCCCGGCAGGTACACGGTGGTCACGGCGCCGGCGACAGAGGGAACCGCCACCGTCGGCGAGACCCTGGTCGTCACGGCCGGCGAGTACAGCGTTCCGGAGGTCACCGCGACCTACCAGTGGCTCGCCGACGGCACTCCGATCGCGGGCGCGGTGGACACCTCGCTGGTGCTCGACAGCTCGCTGGTCGGCAAGCGGATCAGCGTCGCCGTCGCCACCACGAAGCCCGGCTACGTTCCGGCCAGCCCGGTCACGACCGCGGCAACCGACCCGGTGGCACCGGCCGTCGACCCGGCGATCACCGTCACCGGGGCACCGGCGGTCTCGGGCACTGCCCAGGTCGGCCGGACGCTGACCGCGACGCCGGGCACGTACTCGGTTCCAGACGTCCAGCTCGCCTACCAGTGGCTGCGCAACGGGGTGTCGATAGCGGGAGCGACCAGAACCTCCTACCAGCTCACCGCCACCGACAACGGACGGACGATCAGCGTCCGGGTGACGGCCAGCAAGGCCGGCTGGACGACGGTCGCAGCGACCTCGAGCCCCTCGGCGAAGGTCAAGGCGGGCGCGATCTCGGTCACCCGGAAGGCGAAGGTGACCGGCACTGCCAAGGTGGGCAAGACGCTCAAGGTGGCCGCCGGCAAGTACTCCCCGGGTTCGGCGAAGGCGACCTACACCTGGCTGCGCAACGGTCGGGTGATCAGCGGGGCGACCTCGTCGAAGTACAAGCTCAAGTCCAGGGACCGCGGCAAGAAGATCTCGGTGCGGGTCACCGTTCGGGCCTCCGGCTACACCACGCGGCAGTACGCCACGGCGACCACGAAGAAGGTGCGCTGAGGGTGACGAGCGATCCGGCCTCTGGGGGATCGACTCCTGCCGCTCAGTGACGGGACGTCGCCGGTGGTCGGTCGGGGCGCACGAGCAGGCCGAGGAGGACGGCAACCTCGAGCTCGACCAGCTCGGCCGCCGCTGGGGTGGCCGAGTCCGGCACCCCCGCGCCCGCGCGCGCGTCCGGTTCCCCGAACACCGACCGGGCCAGTCCCGTGCCGATCGCCACCAGGGCCAGCAGGTCCAGCTCCGGCGGCGTCAGGCTGCCGGGCACCTCCCCCCGTGCGACCGCGCGCTGGAGGGTCGACTCGAGGGCGCCGCGGGCCGCCAGGTACACGCGTTCGCGCAGGATCGCGCGCAACTCGTCGTCGTGCGCCGCCTGACCCATGAGCGACAGCAGCGCCGAGCCGGCAGGGCCGTCGAAGAGTCGCTGCTTGCGGGTCAGGAGACTGCGCAGGTCGGCCGGCAACGAGCCGGCGTCCAGACCGCCGAACTCGTCCTCGACGATGCGCGTCGCGACATCCGCCAGGAGGGCGTGCTTCGACGTCCACCGGCGGTAGAGGGAGGCGGTGGAGGCGCCTGCGCGCCTCGCGACGGCGGACGTGGTGAAGCCGCCGAAGCCCTGGTCGCCGAGAACCGCGATGGCGGCGGCGATCAGCGCCTCGTCCAGGCGGGGGTCGGTGGGCCGTCCGCGGGATGCTTCGTCCGACGTGACCATCTCGGTACCTCCTGACTGGGTCGGGACCATTGTACTAAACGAATGCGTTTCGTTTTGTATTGGTCTACGC
>JAVHXR010000267.1:2303-4500 GCA_031119515.1 Propionicimonas sp. | reverse complement strand
CGAGGTGTACCGGTCGTGGCGCGCGGTGGCGGACTCCTACGACCCGCCACGGGTACTGGTCGGCGAGATCTGGCTGCCGGACGTGCAGCGGTTCGCCGCCTACCTGCGCCCCGACGAGATGCACACCGCGTTCAACTTCGACTTCATGTCCCGGCCCTGGGACGCCGCGGAACTCCGCTCCTCGATCGACACCACCCTGGCAGCCCACAGCGTCGTGGGGGCGCCGGCGACCTGGGTGCTGTCCAACCACGACGTCACCCGTCCGGTGACCCGTTACGGCCGCCAGGACTCCGGCTTCGCCTTCCTCGCCAAGCGGTTCGGCACCCCGACGGACCTCGACCTCGGCACCCGGCGGGCCCGCGCCGCCTGCCTGCTGACAGCGGCCCTGCCCGGCTGCCTCTACATCTACCAGGGCGACGAGCTCGGGCTCCCCGAGGACGAGGAGCTCCCGCTGGACGTCATCCAGGACCCGATGCACTTCCGCTCCGGCGGGATCGACCCCGGGAGGGACGGCTGCCGCGTCCCGCTGCCCTGGACCGCGCAGCCGGACGCCGAGTTCGGCTTCTCCGCGCCGACCCGGCTCGCGGCCGGCGACGACGCGCAGGACCAGCCCGGGGTCGTCCTCGTCGCGGCGCGCTCCTGGCTGCCACAGCCGCAGTGGTGGGGCGACTACGCGGTCGACCGCCAGGGGGCCGACCCGGCGTCCATGCTCTCGCTGTACCGACGCGCGCTGGAACTGCGGCGCGCCAGCACCGCCTTGCGACAGGGCGCCTTCTCGTGGTGGGACCTGGGACCCGACGTCCTGGCCTTCACCAGGGACGACGTCGCGTGCGTGGTCAACCTCGGCAGGCACCCGCTCCGGCTCCCCGAGTCGGCCGGGATCCTGCTCGCGAGCGCGCCGACACCCTCCGACCGCCGCCTCCTCGACGCCGACACCGCCGTCTGGCTGCGGCTGCCCGCCAACGACCACCTCTCAGCCCACCAGCCGCTCACCGCGCCCGGGCAAGACCACCCAGAAAGGAACCGACAATGATGTCCGCCACCACGCGCAGGGTGATCACCTGCATCGGTGCGTTCGCGCTGGCCGCGACCGTGACCGCCTGCGGTACCCCCGCACCGTCCACCAGCGCGCCGGCCTCCGAGCCTGCCGCCACCACTGCCGCCCCCGAGAACGTCGAGCTCTCGGTCGTCGGCCTGCTGCCCGGCGCCACCCCCGAGGCGCAGGAGAACCTCGCCAACCAGGTGAAGGAGTTCGAGGCCGCCAACCCGAACGTCAAAGTGACCACCCACGAGTACGAGTGGAAGGCGACCACCTTCGCCGCCGACCTCGCCGGCGGCACCCTGCCCGACGTCTTCGAGATCCCGTTCACCGACGCCAAGACCCTGATCGCCAACGCGCAGATCTCCGACATGAACGACTACCTCTCGCTGCTGCCGTTCGGCGGCGAGTTCAACCCGAACGTCGTCCAGTACGGACAGGGCCCCGACGGCCACGTCTACGGCATCCCCGCGAAGTCGATCTACGGCATCGGCATGCACTACAACCGCGACCTGTTCACCAAGGCCGGCCTCGACCCGGAGAAGCCGCCGACAACCTGGGACGAGGTCCGCAGCTACGCCAAGCAGATCGCCGAGAAGACCGGTGTCGCCGGCTACGCCCAGATGGCGCAGTCGAACACCGGCGGCTGGCAGCTGACCGTGGCGACCTACGCCCGCGGCGGCCAGATGGAGACCATCGGCGCCGACGGCGCGGCCACCGCAACCCTCGACAACGACCAGACCAAGGCCGCGTTGCAGTACCTGAAGGACCTGCGCTGGACCGACAACTCGATGGGCTCGAACTTCAACTACGACTGGGGCACCATCAACCAGGCGTTCGCCGCCGGCCAGATCGGCATGTACACCTCCGGCCAGGACGTCTACACCTCGCTGGTGCAGGCCAACAACATCGACCCGGACAGCTACGGGCTGACGATGATCCCGCTGGAGGGCGCTGACGCCGGCGTGCTGGGCGGTGGCACGCTCGCCGCGGTCAAGGCCGGCGCGAGCGACGCCACCAAGCAGGCCGCCGCCAAGTGGATCTCGCACTGGTACCTCAACCGCTACACCAGCGAGGAGGCCGCTGTCGAGTTCAACAAGCAGCAGGCCGCCGACGGCCAGCCGGTCGGTACCCCGGAGCTGCCGATCTTCTCCGAGG
>JAVHXR010000267.1:0-2293 GCA_031119515.1 Propionicimonas sp. | reverse complement strand
AACCTCGAGCAGTACCGGACCTGGATCGAGCCCTTCATCAACGTCCCGCTGGACCAGATGACCGGCTTCACCTCCCGGATCGGCGGTGCCAAGCTGCTCAACGAGCCGCCGGTCGCCACCCAGGACGTCTACGCGGCGCTCGACCCGGTCGTCCAGGCCGTCCTGACCGACGCCGACGCCGACATCAGCGCCCTGCTCGCCGACGCCAACCAGACCGCGCAGCGCGCGATCGACAAGGCGCAGGGCTGACACCCCGCCGAGACCATCCGTGCCGCTGCCGTCCCGGCTATCGTCGGGGCGGCAGCGGCCCACGACAGGAGCGAAGATGCCAGAGCCCAGCGCTGTCCTCCGGCGACCCGTGCTGTGGGTGCGCAAGGGCGGCCTGACGACGCTGGCGTTCGCTCTGCCGATGATCCTGGTCTTCGGCGTGTTCTCGCTCTGGCCGATCCTCCGCTCGATGGTGATGGCCTTCCAGGAGACCAACCTCGTCGGCCCCGCCGTCTGGGTCGGCCTCGACAACTTCGAGTGGGTGCTGACCGATCCCGACCTGCCGATCGCGATCCGCAACACCGCCTGGTTCGCCCTCCTGGCACTGGTCTTCGGGTTCCCGCTCCCGCTCGCGGCAGCAGTCCTGATGAGCGAGGCCCGGCGGATGCGGGGGTTCTACACCGCCCTGGCGTACCTGCCGGTGGTGATCCCGCCGGTGGTCGCGGTGCTGCTGTGGAAGTTCTTCTACGACGCCTCACCCACCGGGGTCTTCAACGACCTGCTGGGCGGGTTCGGGCTCGGGCCGTTCCCGTGGCTCAACGACAAGTACTGGGCGATGCCGGCCCTCGTGCTCGAGGCCACCTGGGCCGCGGCGGGCGGCACGATCATCATCTACCTCGCCGCGCTGGTCGGCGTCCCCGGGGAGCTGTACGAGGCCGCGGAGCTCGACGGCGCCGGGCTGTGGCGCAAGGTCTGGCACGTCACCATGCCGCAACTGCGCGGCGTCCTGTTCATCACGCTGATCCTGCAGATCATCGCGACCGCCCAGGTCTTCCTCGAGCCCTACCTGTTCACCGGTGGCGGACCGAACAAGGCCACCCTGACCATCCTGCTGATGATCTACAACTACGCCTTCGGCGCCTCGCTGGGTTCCGACTACGGCGCTGCGACCGCGCTGAGCATGCTGCTGGCGGTCTTTCTGGCGGTGTTCTCGCTGCTCTACTTCCGGCTCACCAGGGGATGGAGCCAGTCGTGACCACCACCGCGCCGCGCACCGCCGCCCCGGCCGCGACCCCGACTCCCGGCGTCCGGACGGGAGGTGGCCCGCGGGTCGGACGACGGCCCGCACCCGATCCGCAGGACCGCGGCGTGCTGTCGCCGTTCGACCGCCGTCGCCCGCCGGTGCGGGCAGGCATGACGGTGGTCAACGTCGCCCTGTTCGTCCTGCTGGTGTTCGCCTGCCTCGGCCCGCTCCTCCTGCTGATGAAGTTCGCGATCACGCCCACCCAGGACATCCTCCGCACCCCGCTGGCGGTGTTCCCCAACGGCGTCCGCTGGGAGAACCTGAGCCAGGCGTGGAACGAGGTGCACATCGACCGCTACTTCCTCAACACGGTCGTCCTGGCCGCCGGCTCGTGGTTCTTCCAGCTCCTGGTCGCCACCACCGGCGGCTTCGTGATCTCGGTGCTGCGGCCCCGGTACGCCCCGCTGCTGAACGCTCTCGTGATCGCCACCCTGTTCGTCCCGGGGGTCGTGCTGCTTGTCCCGCTCTACCTGACCGTGCTCAACCCTCCCCTGATCGGCCAGTCGCTGCTCAACACGGTGTGGGCGGTGTGGCTGCCGTCGGCGGCGAGCGCCTTCAACGTCGTGATCGTCGCCCGCTTCTTCGACTCCCTTCCCCGCGAGATCTTCGAGGCCGCCAGGGTGGACGGAGCGGGGCCCCTCCGGCTGTTCGTCTCCGTGGTGCTGCCGATGTCGAAGCCGATCCTCGGCGTGGTGTCGGTGTTCGCGGTCATCGCGAGCTGGAAGGACTTCCTCTGGCCGATGCTGGTCCTCAAGCAGCCCGACCTGCAGCCGCTGTCGGTCCGGCTGCCCGCCATCCAGGCCCAGACCGACCTCGGGGTCTTCCTCGCCGCGCTCGCGATCTCGACGATCGTCCCGCTGGTGGTGTTCGTCCTCTTCCAGCGGCTGTTCCTGCGTGGCGCCGGGATGAGCGGAGCCGTGAAGGGGTGAGCCCCGCTCAGCCCTGCCAGCTGTAGACCAGGACGGTGTACGGGCCGATGGCGAGCGTGCCGCTGGCCTGCAT
>JAVHXR010000266.1 GCA_031119515.1 Propionicimonas sp. | reverse complement strand
AGCAGACGGCGAGCCTCTCCCCAGCCGCGCCAGCGGCTGATTGCGAGGAGTCTCGACGAGCGCCGAGGAACGAGGCGCGAGGAACAGACGACAGGGCTCCCCAGCCGCGCCAGCGGCTGATTGCGAGGAGTCTCGACGAGCACCGCGCCAGCGGTGCGAGGAGCAGACGGCGAGCCTCTCCCCAGCCGCGCCAGCGGCTGATTGCGAGGAGTCTCGGCGAGCGCCGCCGAGGGCCCCCGCGCCAGGGACTGGCTGGCGCGGGAGCCGCACGCGGGTCAGTTGACCGGGCTCGCTCCCAGGGTCGCCCTGGCCTGCTTCTGCTCCCCCCGCGGGGTGAGCCAGGTCACGGTGACCTCCTCGCCGGGCTCGAGGGCACGGATGACGGTGGCCAGGTTGGTGTTCCGGCCGATCCGGGTGCCACCGACCTCGGTCAAGGTGCTGCCGACCGTGATCCCGACCTTGTCCGCCGGCCCGTCGGCGACCACGTCGGTGATGGTGGCGCCGTTGCGTCCGGTCTCGCCCACGACGATGCCCAGGTAGCCGGCCGGACCGACCCGGACGGTGCCGGCGTCGTGCCCCGCCTCGACCGTGCGGACGACCTCGAGGGCGTCGGCGATCGGCACCGCGTAGCTGCGGTTGGCCTCGGTCGAGCCGGCGGTCGTCATCCCCATCACCTCGGACTCGGAGTCGAACATCGGCCCACCGGAGTGGCCGGGCACCGCGCCGGCCGTGGTCTCGATGACGCCCTTGAGGTCCTCCTGCGAACCCCACGGCGAGTCCGAGTTGACGGTGAGGCTCTCGTCGAGGTCGGTCACCTTGCCCGGCGCCTCGACCAGCTTGCTCTCGCCGCCCGCGTTCCCGACCGCGGTCACCTCGTCGCCGACCTTGACCTGGTCGTCGTCGATCGTGACGGTCGCCAGCCCGCTTGCGTCCTTCAATTGCAGCAGTGCGACGTCCTTGGACTGGTCGAACCCGAGGACGGTCGCCTCGTAGGTGTCGCCATTGTCGGCGACGGTGACCTGCAGGGCCTCGGAACCGGCGACGACGTGGTAGTTGGTCAGCACCTTGCCGTCGGCGCTCAGCACCATGCCGGTGCCGGCCGCCGTGCCACTGGAGGTCTGGCCCTCGACGAAGACGATGCCGGCCGACATGTTCGCCGGCGTGCTGCCTTGGGTGGGCTGCGGGTCGGTGTCCGGTTCGGTGGTCTGTTCCGGGTCGGGCGCGATCGTCGGCTGGCCGCTGCCGGGCCCGACCGGCTCCGAGGTCGGGGTGCTGACCGGTCCGAGCGACCGCTCCCACAACGACTGCGAGGCCCAGGCGAATCCGGTCAGCACGACCGCGACGGCAAGCGTGACCGCGAGGATCGCACCCCCGCGGGAGCGCTTCGGCGCGGTCTGGGTCGCCGGCTGCCACTGCTGGCCGGCGTAGTACTGCTGCTGGGGGTACTGGCCGGGTTGGCCGTAGCCCTGGCCGCCGTAGCCGTAGGGCTGCTGGCCGTACTGGCCCTGGCCGTACTGGCCCTGGGCGTAGCCCGGGTACTGCCCCTGCTGGTAACCGGAGGGCGGGTACTGCCCCTGCGGGTACTGGCGCTGGGCATAGGCCTGGCCGTAGCCGGCGTACTGCCCGTACTGGCCCTGCTGTCCTGGTGCCTGGCCGTGGCCCGGCTGCTGTCCGTACTGGCCCTGGCCCTGCGGCGCCTGCCACCAGCCCTGCTGGGCCTGCGCGGCCTGCCACGACTGCGGACCGGGGCCCTGCTGGCCCAGCGACGGCGGCGCCCAGCCCTGGGCGGGTTGCCCGGGAGCGCCGGCCGGCAGGTCGACCCGGGTGTGCTCTGGACCGACGGGCGTCACCCGGGTCGGCTCCGTCGGTTGCGACGGGTCGATCCGCTGGGTGGGTTCGTCCGGCTCAGCCATGCTCTCTCCTCTGTTCGCCGTCCAGTGTCTGCGGCGAACCAAAGCGGTCCCTATGCGAATCCTGTGAGTTGCTGTGAACCGGGACGAGCAGCCCGTCCGCGACCAGCGGGCGCAACCGGTCGACGATCTCGCCCGCCAGGACGCCCGGGTCGACCTCCAGCAGGCCGGCGACCGCGTCCACCAGCACACCCAGCGGCAGGTCGCCGTCGCACGCCCCGACGACGGCGCCGAGCGCGGTGTCGACGGCCACGGCGCGGCCGAGCCCTGTGCTCTGACGCAGCACGATGTGCTCGGGATCGGTGGCCCCAGGGACACCGATCGCCTCCTGGACCAGGTGCGGGGAGCGCTCCAGGGTCGCGGCGAGCAGCCGGTCGTCGCTCCAGCGGGATGGCCCTACCCCCTCGAAGTGGGCGGTGACGGCGTCCGCGACCGGCTGGAACACGCTGTGCGGCCACTCCTCGAGCCGCAGGTCCGGACGGTCCGAACCCGTCCGGCGGACGAAGACCCAGCCGAGCCCCACGCCGATGATGCGCTGCGCGGCGAAGTAGTCAAGCCAGCGGCGGTAGGCAGGCAGGTAGTCGGGGGTCCCGGCCAGCCCGGCGTCGGCGAGCCAGAGTTCGATGTACTCGTACGGGTCGAGGGCCTCGCGCTGCAGCACCAGGGCGTCGCAACCGGCCGGGATCCACTCCGACACCCGCTCCTGCCAGGGCTGGCCGTCGGTGATCGCCCAGTTGCCCAGCACGACCAGGTTGCCGCCCTGGTTCAGCGGTGCCGCGCTCACCACCTCGCGCATCAGCCCGTCGCCGGGGTGGCTGCCCTCGCGGTAGACCAGTTCCCCGCCGGGCGGGGAGATCACGTACGGCGGGTTGCTGACGACGAGGTCGAACCCCTCGCCCGGGACGGGTCCGTAGAGCGAACCGAGCCGGAGGTCCGCGCCGGTCCGGTTCAGGCCGAGCGTGATCCGGGCGAGGTCGAGAGCGCGAGGGTTGAGGTCGGTCGCCACGATCCGGTCGCAGTGGGCTGCGAGGTGGATCGACTGGATGCCGCACCCGGTGCCGAGGTCGAGCGCGCTGCCGACCCGTCCGCGCGGGATCAGCTGCGCCAGCGTGGTGGACGCCGGCGACGCCCCGAGCACGAAGTCGGGCCGGGGACGGCCGACCCGTCCGTCCAGCGGGGTGGGGTCCGAGCAGATCCAGCCGGCGGCGTCCTCCGAGCCGTAGGGCTTGAGCTCGACACCGGCGCGGATGTCGTCCCCGGCCACCAGCAGGCCGGCCGCAGCGAGTGTGTCGAGGGTGAGCCAGCCCGTCCGCGCGGCCGGTACCGGCTGCCGCAGCAGCCACAGCCGGATGGCATCGGCCTGCGGGTCGTCGGCCCCGTCGAGCGCGTCCGTCGCGGCCAGGCTGCTGTTGCGCGCCAACCCCGCGAGCCCCTGCTCCCCGAGTCGCTCGGCGACCGCGTCAAGCGTGTAGCCGGCGGCGATCAGTTCGTCGCGCAGCCGTCGGATCGCCTCGGGGGTGAGCATGGGCACCAGCCTTTCACACCCCGCCTGCCGCGCCCCGGCGGCACCGGCGCGACCGGACCGTCACACCCGCGTGGCAGGCTGGGCGCATGGCGGTTCCGGAGTGGATGGTGGCGGACGAGCGGCTGCGCCACGTCCACCACCGCCCGGCCGTCGGCGGCAGCCGTGTGGAGTTCCCGGAATGGGTCGGCGACCCCGTCCGGGAGGCGTTCGGGCGCCTCGGCATCGAACGGCCGTGGCGGCACCAGGCAGCCGCCGCCGAGCACGCCTACGCCGGCCGCCATGTCGCACTGGCGACCCCGACGGCATCGGGCAAGACGGCTGCCTACCTGATGCCGGTGCTGGCGGCGCTGGTGGACGGCCGGGTCGGCCGGCCACTGCCCACGAACCCGCTGGTGGCGCCCCGCCACACCGTGCTCTACCTGTCGCCCACCAAGGCGCTGGCCCACGACCAGTGGCGGACCTGCCGGGCGCTCACCCTGCCCGGCTTCCGGTTCTCCACCCTCGACGGCGACTCCGACGAGGCCGAGCGACGGTTCGCCCGCGACTTCGCCGGCCTGGTGCTGACCAACCCCGACATGCTCCACCGTTCCGTGCTGCCCAACCACCAGCGCTGGGGCCGGCTGCTCGGCAATCTCCGCTACGTGGTGGTGGACGAGGCCCACCGCTACCGGGGGGTGTTCGGCGCACAGGTCGCGGCGGTGCTGCGCCGGCTCCGCCGGCTCGCCCGCCACTACGGTTCCGACCCGGTCTTCATCTCGTGCTCGGCCACGATCTCGGGAGCGGATCGCCACCTGGGAGCGCTGGCCGGCGTCGACACCGCCGTCGCGGTGGACGTCGACGGCTCCCGCCGCCCGGCGCTCGACTTCTGCCTGTGGCAGCCGAGCGGGGATCCCCACGCCGAGGCCGCCGAACTGCTGGGCAGGCTGGTCGGCGAGGGCCGCCAGACGCTCGCCTTCACCAGTTCGCGGGTGCAGGCAGAACTGGTGGCGCTGCGGGCAGGGCGATCGCTGGGGGCCGCGGCCGCCGTCTCGTCCTACCGGGCCGGCTACCTCGCCGACGACCGGCGGGCGATCGAGCGTGACCTCCAGAGCGGCGCCCTGCGG
>JAVHXR010000265.1 GCA_031119515.1 Propionicimonas sp. | reverse complement strand
CTCGGCGAGGCCCCGCTGCTGGCCTCCCCGACGACCTGGTGGTGCGGCGACCCGGCTTCGCTGTCCCACATCGTGAGCGAGCTGGAGCGGCTGGTGGTCAAGCCGGTCGCACGCGGCCACGCCCCCGTCGTCTACGGATGGGAGCTGGACACGGCCGCCCGCGCCGAACTGGTGCGACGGCTCCGTGCCGAGCCGTGGCTGTGGTGTGGCCAGGAGCCACTGGAGTTGTCGACGACGCCGGTCGTCACCCCCGGCGGGCTCGAGCCGCGGCGGTTCGTGCTGCGAGCCTTCGGCGTCGCCGCCGGCGCCAGGTACGCGTTCCTCCCCGGCGGGCTGGGCCGGGTCGCCGGCGGCCCGGCGGAACGGACGGTGTCGAGCCTGACCGGGCTGGCCAAGGATGTCTGGGTGTCGTCGGCCGCCGCCGGCGCTGCCGAGCCGGCCGGCCCCCGGCCCCGGCTGCTGCTTCCCGCCGCCAGCCCCGCCCAGGTGCCGCCGCGGGTGGCCGGCACCCTGCTGGCGATCGGCCGCCACGCCGAGCGTGCCGAGTCGACGGCGAGGCTGTTCAAGATCGCGGACGACCTCACCGAGGACCATTCCAGCCGTCCGGCGTCGCCCGGTGCGGCCGCGATGCGGGTGCTGACCGACGCCGGGAGCACCCTGACCGGGATCCAGCGCCGCTACGCCGAACCCGGCGTCGACTACCTGCGGCGGGCGGTGCTCGACGCGGCCCTGCCCGGCAGCGTCGCGGCCAACGTGGCGACCCTGATCGAGAGCGCCCAGCACGTCCGCGACCTGATGAGCGTCGACACCTGGAGCGTCTTCGGACGGCTGGAGCGAACCCTCGCCGGCGAGCTGGCCGAGGACGACCAGCTGCAGCCGCTGATCGACGACGTCCTCGAATCCCTGCTGGCCTACGCCGGAATCATGGCGCAGTCGATGGTGCGGGACTCGTCCTGGGCCTTCCTGGATGCCGGCGGGCGGCTCGAACGGGCGGCCCGGACGGTGGCGCTGCTGCGGCACACCGTGCTGCCGGACCAGCCGGTGGAGGTCGCCGAACTCGTCGCCGAATCGGTGCTGCGGTCCTGCGAGAGCATCATCACCCACCGCCGCCGGGCAGCGGGTGGACAGGGCCCGGCCGAGGCCCGCGAGTCGGCCCTCACCCTGCTCGTCCACGACGAGTCCAACCCGCGCTCGGTCGCCCACCAGCTCGCGGCCCTGGCCGCTGACCTGCGACTGGTCGGGGACGAGGCGCTGGCCGCCCAGGCCGACAGCCTGCGACGCCGGCTGGACGACCTGCCGGTGGCGGACCCGGCGGCCTGGCTGGACGGGCTGGACGGCGAGCTGGCCGGCCTGGACGGCAGGATCGCGGCGCGGCACTTCGTCCGGCAGGCCAGCCGGCACTCCTCCGAGCAGATCCGCACGTCGTGGACGCAGGAGGAGTGATGCAACCCGCCGGCGTCCGCCGCTACCTGGTCGAACACACCACCCGCTACACCTACGACGCGGTGGTGGAGGCGATCTACAACCGCGGCTTCCTGCGACCCCGTGACACCGAGTCGCAGCTCGTGCTGGCCAGCGAGCTCGTCATCACCCCCGAGCCCGACCAGGTCACCGAGCACCTCGACTACTTCGGCAACCACTCCACCTACCTGGAGACCCGCCAGCCCCTGACCGAGTACGAGGTGACCTGCCGCAGCACTGTCGAGGTGGACTGGCCGGTCCCCGACCTGCTGGGGATGAACCAGCACACGGTCGCCGGCGCGGCGCGCGAACTGGCCGAACAGACCGACCCGGTGCTGCTGGCCGACTTCACGACGTCGTCGCCGCTGGTGGCGCTGGACGACTCCGTGCGCGGGTACGCGGCTGCCGTCCTGCGCCCGGACCGTCCGCTCGGCGACGCCCTGGTGGCGCTGTGCGCCCGGGTGTTCGCCGACTTCGGCTACCGCAGCGGGGCCACGTCCGTGGTGACCACCCTCGACGAGCTGCTCGACTTGCGCGAGGGGGTCTGCCAGGACTTCGCCCACCTGATGGTCGGCTGCCTGCGCACCGCAGGGCTGCCGGCACGCTACGTCAGCGGCTACCTGGAAACGGCGCCCCCGGACGGGGCGGACAAGCTGCAGGGCGCCGACGCCTCCCACGCCTGGGCGTCGGTGCTGACGCCGAGCCTGGGCTGGGTGGACCTCGACCCGACGAACGCCCAGTTCGCCGACTCCCGCTACATCGTGACCGCCTGGGGGCGCGACTTCACCGACGTGTCGCCGCTGCGCGGGGTGGTCTACACCGAGGCGACCTCCTCCAGCCTCGCCGTCGGGGTGGACGTCACGCCGATCGACTGAGTCCCGGGATCAGGCGACCAGGTCGCCGTACTCCTGGTGCCGGGCCGCCCAGTCGACGACGTAGGGGCACTGCGGCCGGATCAGCCACTCCCCCTCCCGGCGGACCTCGTCGAAGCCGAACTGGACGAGGCGGCTGGCGAGACCGGTGTGGCGCCGCTGTGGCTCGACCCAGGTGTGGTCGAACACCGCGACGTTGCCGCGCAGCAGGTAGGTCGCCTCGCCGGCGAACTCGCCGGCGACCCACACCTCGAACCGGCCGGCGTCCCGGTCGTGACGGAACTCCTCAGTCATCTGGCTCCTTCCCAGCCTCTGCTTACCCACCCTAGGCGCGGCCTCACCGGGAGCCTGTCAGGGGCACGCATTAGGGTGGAGCAATGCCAGACGCGCGGATGATCGAGTTCCGCTCGGTCAGCAAGACCTATCCCGACGGCACCGTCGCGGTGGCCGACTTCAGCCTCGTCGTGCCTCGTGGCCAGACCACGGTGCTGGTCGGCTCCAGCGGCAGCGGCAAGACCACGCTGCTGCGGATGGTGAACCGGATGGTGTCCCCGACCTCGGGCGAGGTGCTCGTCGACGGCCAGGACGTCGCCGGCGTCGACCCGGTGAGGCTGCGCCGCCGGATCGGGTACGTGATGCAGGAGTCCGGGCTGATGCCGCACCGGCTGGTGATCGACAACATCGCCACCGTGCCGCGGCTGAACCGCGTCCCGAAGGCGTCGGCGCACGCCCGTGCCCTCGAACTGATGGAGCTGGTCGGGCTCGACCCCGCGATGGCGCGCCGCTACCCCAGCCAGCTCTCCGGCGGGCAACAGCAGCGGGTGGGGGTGGCCAGGGCGCTTGCCGCCGACCCCGACCTGCTGTTGATGGACGAGCCCTTCGGTGCGGTGGACCCGATCGTGCGGGCCGAGCTCCAGGCCGAACTGCTGCGGCTGCAGCGCGAGTTGCGCAAGACCATCCTCTTCATCACCCACGACATCTCCGAGGCCCTGCTGCTCGGCGAGCAACTGGTCATCCTGCGCACCGGAGGCGAGATCGCCCAGGTCGGCGCGCCGCTGGAGATCGTCGCCGACCCGGCCGACGACTTCGTGGCCGGGTTCGTCGGGCTGACCGGCGAGCGCCGGCTGGTGGTGCGCAGGGTGGACGGGGTCGACATCGTCGTGGACGGGTCCGGCCGTCCGCTCGGACAGGTGGCGGCCCGCGGATGACCTGGGTAATGGCCAACCTCGGCCTGATCGCCGAGCGCGCGCTGTCCCACCTCGGGCTCGCGGTGCCGGCGGTCATCGCGTCCTTCCTGCTCTCGCTCCCGGTCGGCTGGTTCGCCCATCACTACCGGTGGTCGCGGACCGCCCTGCTCGGGGCGGCCGGGTTGCTCTACGCCATCCCGTCCCTGCCGCTGTTCGTCCTGCTGCCCACCCTGATCGGCACCGGCGTGCGCGACCGCGTCAACGTGATCATCGCGCTCACCCTCTACGGCATCGCGCTGATGGTGCGCTCGGTGGCCGACGGGCTCGACGCGGTCGGGGTCCCGACGACCTCGGCGGCGACCGCCGTCGGCTACTCGACCGCGAGCCGGTTCCTCCAGGTGGAGTTGCCGCTGGCCGGGCCGGTCCTGCTGGCCGGGCTGCGGGTGGTGGCGGTGAGCACGATCAGCCTCGTCACGGTGTCCGGCGTCCTCGGGGTGAGCAGTCTCGGGCTGCTGTTCGTGGACGGCTTCCAGCGCGGCATCGTCGCCGAGGTGGTGGCCGGCATCGTGGCCACGGTCCTGCTCGCCCTGGCGGTGGACGCCGCGCTGGTGCTGGCCGGCCGGGTACTGCTGCCGTGGACCCGGCGCAGCCGGCCTCAGGGGAGCCTGGTGACACCGTGAACTACTTCACCGAGGCGTGGGCGTGGATCGGCGCCAACCTCTACGGACCGGGCGGGGTGCTGGTCCGGCTCGCGGAGCACCTCTTCTACACCGTCGCCGCCGTCGGCCTGGCCGCCGTCCTCGCGATCCCGATCGGGTGGCTGGTCGGCCACACCAGGCGGGGCCGCGGCTTCGTGGTGGTCACCGCAGGCGCCGCCCGCGCGCTGCCGACCCTCGGCGTCCTGACCCTGGCTGGGCTGGTGCTGGGGATCGGGCTGTGGGCACCGCTGGTCGCGCTGGTCGTGCTGGCGTTCCCGTCCATCCTCGCCGGCTCCTACGCCGGGGTGGAGGCGATCCCG
>JAVHXR010000264.1 GCA_031119515.1 Propionicimonas sp. | reverse complement strand
CGCGCGGCGAGGACGTCACGGTCTTGCGTGATGAGGGCGCCGAGGCCGAGGCTGCCGGAGTGACCCTGCTGGGCGCCGAGCCTGTGGTGTCGGTGCGGCTGCTCGACCACCCGGCGCGGATGGTCGCCACCCTCCGCCGCGGCGGTGACGGCGGGCTCGAACTCGCGTCCACCCTGGTCGCAGACGACCGGGAGTGGCAGGTCGGGGCCGGATCGCTGGTCGGCGAGCCGGCGCACGGGGTCGCACTGCTGGCCGAGGGCGAACTCGTCGTGGGGCCGCTGGCGGTACCGCTGGACGGCGCCGCCCGCAGCCTGCTGGTGCGCCACCGGCTGCTGGAGATCCCGGCCGAGGACGCCGCCACCTTCGCCGCCGGTTTCCTGCCGAGCCTGCGCCGTGCCCTCGCCCTCGAGGAGGCGCCCGGGCTGGACCTTCCCGAGCCGGCCCCGCCGGTGGCGTTGCTGCAGGTCGGGTTCGGCCAGGAGCACACCACCGTCCTGCACTGGCGGTACCGCTACCGGGTGGGGGACCGGGTGATCGACCTGGGTCCCGATCCCCGTCCGTCCGACCCACCGGTGCGCGACCCGGCCGCCGAGGACGCACTGCGGGCGGTGCTGCCGGAGGAGGACTGGGCAGGCTGGACCGACCAGCTCGGGCACCGCAGGCTGCGCGCCGAGAGCACCCTGACAGGGGCCGCGTCGGCGCGGTTCGTCACCGACTGGCTGCCGCGGCTGCGTGAGCTGCCGGGGGTCGAGGTCGAGCTGTCCGCCGAGCCGCCGCGCTACCGGCGGGCCACCGATGCGCCGCAGATCACCGTCGGCGTCTCCGAGTCGGCCGGCACGGACTGGTTCGACCTGGCGGTGACGGTGAGCGTGGACGGCGAGCAGGTCGAGTTCCGCGAGCTGTTCGCGGCGCTCGCCCGCGGCGACGAGCACCTGATCCTCGACTCGGGGACCTGGTTCAGCCTCGACCGGCCCGAGCTCGACCAGCTCCGCAGGATCATCGACGAGGCCAGGCTGCTGCAACCCGACGGAGCAGCGGGGCTCCGGCTACGACCCGAGCACGCCGGGTTGTGGGAGGAGCTGGTCTCGCTCGGCGTGGTCGCGGAACAGTCCAGGTCCTGGCGGGCCGCTGTCGGCGCGCTGCTGGACGACGCCGAGCTGCCGGCGGACGCCGTCCCGGCCGGCATCAGGGCGGAACTGCGCGGCTACCAGCGCCTGGGCTACCGCTGGCTCGGCTACCTGTGGCGGGCCGGGTTGGGCGGGATCCTGGCCGACGACATGGGCCTGGGCAAGACCCTCCAGGTGCTCTCGGTGGTCGTCGCCGCCGCCGAGCGCGGCGAGTTGCGCGAGCCCGTCCTGGTCGTCGCGCCGACCTCCGTCGTCGGCACCTGGGCGGGGGAGGCGGCGAGGTTCGCGCCCGGACTCCGGGTGCGGACCGTCGACTCGACGGCGGGACGGCGGACGCACACGCTCGCCGAGCTGCGGGCCGACGCCGACCTCGTGGTCACCTCCTACACGCTGCTGCGGCTCGAGGGCGAGGACTACGCCAGCGGCGGCTGGGCCGCTGTCGTCCTGGACGAGGCACAGTTCGTCAAGAACCGGGCAACCCGGATCTACAAGGCTGTCCGCAGGCTGTCCGCGGGGGTGAAGTTCGCCGTCACCGGCACCCCGCTGGAGAACAACCTGATGGAGCTGTGGTCGCTGCTGTCGATCACCGCGCCGGGGCTGTTTCCCGATCCGGAGCGCTTCGCCGAGCTGTACCGGCGTCCGATCGAATCCGGCTCGGACCCCGGCGCCCTCGCCCGGTTGCAGCGCCGGGTGCGACCGCTGATGCTGCGTAGGACCAAGGAGGCGGTCGCCACCGAGCTGCCACCCAAGCAGGAGCAGGTACTCGAGGTCACCCTCGAGCCGGGCCACCGCCGGATCTACGACCGCCACCTTGCCGCCGAACGCAAGCGCGTCCTCGGCCTCGTCGACGACCTCGACCGCAACCGGGTGGCGATCCTCCGCTCGCTCACCTCGCTGCGCCAGCTCAGCCTCTCGCCGGCCCTGCTCGAACCGGGCGCCCCCGCCCAGTCGGCCAAGATCGACGCCCTGGTGGAGCTGGTTTCCGAACTCGCCGCCGAGGGCCACCGGGCGCTGGTGTTCAGCCAGTTCACCAGCTTCCTCAAGCTGGTCCGGGAGCGGTTCGACGAGGAGGGGATCGCGTACTCCTACCTCGACGGACGCACCCGCGACCGGGAGGCGAGGATCGCCGCCTTCCGCGGCTCCGACCAGCCGGCCTTCCTGATCAGCCTCAAGGCGGGCGGGTTCGGCCTGACCCTGACCGAGGCCGACTACGTCTTCATCCTGGATCCGTGGTGGAACCCCGCCGCAGAGACCCAGGCCATCGACCGCGCCCACCGGATCGGCCAGGACAAGCCCGTCAACGTCTACCGGCTGGTCAGCGCCGACACGATCGAGGAGAAGGTGGTGGCGCTGCAGCGCCGCAAGCGGGACCTGTTCGACTCGGTGATGGGACGCGGCGGGGACCTGGCGGCGCCACTGACCGCCGACGACATCCGCGGCCTGCTCGATCTGGATTGACCACGGGGACGCGGGTGCACCCCGTACCATCGCCGACAGGGGAGTGAAGGGTGGTTGAGAATGGGTGACCTGAGTCGCCGATCGGTCCTGGCCGGTGCGGCGGGCCTTGCCGGCCTGGCCGTGGCCGGATGCACGGTGCCGCTGGCTCCGCCGGGGTCGGTGACCCCGTCGCCGACGGATCCGGGAGGGACGGCGCCACCGACCAGCCCCGCCACCGCGTCCCCGACGCCGACTCCCTCGCCGACTGCCTACGTCGACACCACGCCGCGCTGGCCGCTGACCGGCGTCCCGCTGAAGGACGGGGAGGAGAAGGACGCCGCCCACTCAGCGGTCGCGGTGAAGGTGCCGGTCGAGAAGCGGTCGTTCCCGCAGACCGGCGTCGACAAGGCCGACCTGGTCTTCGTCCAGGCCCAGGGCAAGTCCTACGACATCACCCGCCTCTGCGCGGTGTACCACAGCAAGTTCCCGGGCGAGGGCGCCAACCCGGTGCGCTCCACCCGTCCGGTGGACGTCGCGCTGCTGGCCCCGATCAAGCCCGTCCTGGCCTGCACCGGCGCGGTCCCCTGGGTGCTCAAGTACGTCCGGAAGAACAAGAAGTACATCGACCTGCGGGAGAAGTACGGCGACCACACCGACCGCTGGAAGCTGTGGAACCCCGGCGGCTGGTGGAAGGGGAGCAACCTCCCCGACAAGTCGGTCGTCGCGATGCCGGCCGCGCTCTCGCGGGACTCCCGGCTCGCCGCCGACAAGGTGCCGCCGGTCTACCTGCAGTACGCGCTGCCGGGCGAGGAGCCGTCCACCGCGTCCGGGACGGCCGCCAAGCGGGTGACGATCACCTACGCCGGCTCGGCGACCGAGTACCACCGGTGGGACTGGGAGGACGGGAAGTGGAAGAAGTCCATCCGGTTCCAGGAGGGCGACACCTGGTACGACTGGAAGGTGCGCAAGGGCAACCAGGTCAGCGCGCCGAACGTCCTGATCGTGCACTGCAAGTGGAAGATGGGCGTCCTCAAGGGCTACTCCGGCCACAAGGAGCCGATCTACTCGATCGTCGACGGTAGCGACAGGTTCCTCTACTTCCACGAGGGGAAGTACGTCACCGGGACCTGGAAGAAGGACCGGCTGCAGGACCGCTTCGAGTTCACCCTCGAGGACGGGACGCCGCTCAAGATGGCTCCCGGCCGCACCTGGGTGGAGATGCCCAACCACAACGCGAAGGTCGTCATCAAGTAGCCCGACCATCGAGGGCCAGTGCCCAGGCGCTGGCTGTCGGTGGGGTGGTTCTTGGGGGTCGGCTTTCGTTTGTCGAGGGCCAGTGCCCAGGCGCTGGCTGTCGGTGATGGGGGCTGGCTGTCGGTGGGTGAGGGTCTTGGGGGCCGGCTGTCGTTTGTCGAGGGCCTGTGCCCAGGTGCTGGCTGTCGGTGATGGGGGCTGGCTGTCGGTGGGGTGGTTCTTGGGGGTCGGCTTTCGTTTGTCGAGGGCCTGTGCCCAGGTGCTGGCTGTCGGCGGTGGGGGCTGGCTGTCGGCGGTCAGGACGGTCAGAGGTCGGGAAGCGCGAGCCACTCCTGCCAGGTCAGGTCGCGACCGATGTAGCGCGGTTCGTCGAACGGCCACGCCCGGGCGATCCAGGCCGGCACCAGGGCATCCAGCGCAGCCTCGAGCTCGGAGCCGGCATGCTCGTCGCGCACCCACCACGAGATCTCGGCGTCGGCACCGGGCTTCTCCGGCGGGTCGATGTAGACGCAACCGACCAGCTCGCTCTCGGCGGCGTCGAGGAGGGCGTAGTTGAAGGACTCGTGGCGGGCGATCTCGGCCTCGTGGCGGGCCAGGTCGGCCTCGTCCTCCGCCCGGGTCAGGTCGGACGGCGGCCAGCCCCAGGCCTCGCCGTAGATCGACCACAGTCGCGGCTGCGACCCCATCACCGCGGGCAGGTCGAGGTCGACGTCGGCGGCCCGGATCGGGCGCAGGTGGTGGGCGCTGCCCACCGG
>JAVHXR010000263.1:2292-4582 GCA_031119515.1 Propionicimonas sp. | reverse complement strand
TTCGCCGAGAACCAGCGCCCGGACATCCCGGTAGGGGTGAAGCTGCCGACGGTCGTCCCCGGCAAGGCCGGGGACCTCGTCCACGGACTGGCCGACGCCTGCTCCGACGACCACCTGTGGCTGGTGCCGTCGGTGGTGGAGTACCTGAAAGAGACCGGGGACCTCGGCTTCCTCGACCAGGTGGTGCCGTTCGCCGATTCAACCCTGACGCCCGCCGAGCGGGCCGACGTGATCGGGCCGGACGCAGCGCAGCGGTTCGACTCCGCTCCTGCGACGGTCTACGAGCACCTCCGGCGGGCGATCGAGTTCACCGCCGAGCAGGTCGGCGAGAACGGCATCGCCAGGGGCCTTCGCGCGGACTGGAACGACTGCCTGAACCTCGGCGGCGGCCAGACCGCGCTGGTCAGCTTCCTCCACCTCTGGGCGGCGAACGCGCTGTCCGAGGTGGTCGACCACCTCGCGGACGCCGCCGGACCCGCCGAGGCGGAACGGTGGGAGACCGAGCGGCAGCGGCTGGCCGCGATCGCGGCCAAGGTCGCCGCCGACACCAACCGCGAGCTGTGGGACGGCGCCTGGTACCTGCGCGGCTACACCAGGGACGGAGTGCGGATCGGCTCCGCAGAGAGCCCCGAGGGCAAGATCTTCCTCGAGCACATGCCCTGGTCGGTGATCTCCGGTGCCGCCGACCGGGAGCGCGGCGAGAGCGCGATGGACGCCGTCCAGACCCACCTTGCCAGCGAGTACGGCACCCACCTGTGCTGGCCGAGCTACACCACCGTGGACGACACGATCGGCTACGTCACCCGGGTCTACCCCGGCGTGAAGGAGAACGGCGCGATCTTCAGTCACCCGAACGCCTGGCCGATCATGGCCGAGACGATGCTGGGACGGGGCGCGCAGGCGATGGCCTACTACGACGCCCTGGCGCCGTACCACGGCAACGACGCGATCGAGGTTCGCGGCGCCGAACCGTACGTCTACGCCCAGTTCCTGTACGGCCGCGACCACGAGTGGTTCGGCAAGGCGCAGAACCCCTGGCTGACCGGCACCGCCGGCTGGATGTACACCGCGGCGACGAAATACCTGCTCGGGGTGCGGCCGGACTTCGACGCGCTGGTGATCGACCCGTGCGTCCCGGCCGGGTGGGACGGGTTCACCGTCACCCGGCAGTGGCGGGGGGCGAGCTACGACATCGAGGTCCGCAACCCCGGGCATGTCAGCGCGGGGGTCGCAACGATCGAGGTCGACGGGCTCCCGCTGGAGGCCGTCCCCGACCCCCGGCGGGAGCGGAGGGTCGCCCGGATCCCGCTGTCGGAGGGCAGGCACCGGGTCGTCGTGACGCTCGGCTGAGCCGGGGCCGGCCCACCAGCGGGCACATGCCGGTCGGATCCGGCCCGGTCGTGCGGATTCCGGACAACCTCCGCCGTCCGCCCGCGCCGGCCGCCGCGGTGGGGAAGAATCGCGCCGTGGACACCGTGGCCGTCCCGACCGCCGCACCCCGGGGACCGGGGACGGTGGCCCGCGCCGTCGTGGCGCTCGGCGTCCTCGGGTTCGCGCTCTGGCGGGCCGTCGCCGACTACTTCGCCCGCGACATCCTTGTCGGCGGGCGGACGTACCGCGTCGGGGACTGGCTGATCAACTATGCCGACGGCTTCGTGCGGCGCGGGTTGTTCGGCGAACTGCTGTTCATGGCCAGCCCGCCCGGGCTGGCGACGCTGCTGGTGCTGGCCGGCTTCCAGCTCGCCTGCTATGCCGTCGTGGTGGCGTACGCCGTCGGCTTCCTGCACCGCACCGGCTACGCCTGGCCGGCGATCGCGCTGGCCTGCGGGCCGGCCGCGCTGCCGTTCATCGGCTGGGACGTCGAGGGCGGCTGGCGGAAGGAGATCGTCTGCTTCGCCGCGATCGCCCTGCTGGGCTGGGCCCGCCGGGCGACCGGCGACCGGCTCGGACGGGCGCTGACCCTGACCGCGGTGGCCGCCTTCGCACTGGCGATCTTCTCCTGGGAGGCGGCGGTGTTCGCCGTCCCGGTGATGCTGTACCTGCTGCGCCGGCCGGACGGGCGGCCCGACCTGACCGGCTGGCCGAGCCTGGCCCTGCTGGCCCTCGGCGGCGTCGGCGGAGTGGCCAGCCTGCTCGCCCGCGGCGATGACCACGCCGTCAAGGAGATCTGCCGAACGGTGATCGCCCAGGGCCTCAACGGCGACCTCTGCGACGGGGCGATCCGGATGATCGGCCAGCCGCTGCCGGACGCGCTGGAGGCGGTCGCGATCCGGTTCCCGCTGTACTGGTG
>JAVHXR010000263.1:0-2282 GCA_031119515.1 Propionicimonas sp. | reverse complement strand
CTGCTGCCGCTCGCGCTGGCCCCCGTCCTGACCTCGCCGTGGCTGCGGCGGCACTGGCCCTGGTTCCTCTGCACCGCGCTGCTGGTACTCCCCCTGTACCTGATCGCCGAGGATTACGGCCGGTGGGCGCACCTGCTGGTGATGGCTGCCGCGCTGGCGATCATGGCCGGCGACCTGCGCGAGGTGTCGTCGCGGCTGTGGACCGGCTGGACGACGGTGCCCTACCTGGTGCTGTGGGGGTTGCCGCACTGGCTGTTCCCCGACGACCCCTGGCCCTGGCTGGGGTTGGTCCCGTCCCTGTTGTCCGTCCTCTCCTGAGCCCGGAGTCGCGATGCGCAAGGTGATCCTGATCCCGGACTCGTTCAAGGGCACGTTGTCCTCCACCGAGCTCTGCGAGGCCATGGCGGCGGTGATCGTCGCCCGCCGCCCCGGGGCAGAGGTCGTGGCGCTGCCGGTCGCCGACGGTGGCGAGGGCAGCGTGGCGGCCTTCCTGGCAGCGGTCGGGGGCGACCGGGTGCCGGTGAGCGTGACCGGCCCGTTCGCCGGCGAGCAGGTCGAGTCGTTCTACGGCCGGCTCGACGACACGACGGCCGTGGTCGAGATGGCGGCTGCGGCCGGACTGCCGCTGGCGGAGGGACGGCTCGCACCCGACCTCACCACCACCTACGGGGTCGGCGAGTTGATGCTGGCGGCCGCAACGGCCGGGGCGACGCGGCTGGTCATCGGCGCAGGAGGCAGTGCCACCAACGACCTCGGGACGGGTGCCGCCGCGGCCGCCGGCGTCCGCTTCACCGACGCCGCCGGGACGGCATTCGTCCCCACCGGCGGCACGCTCGACCGGATCGCGGGGATCGACGCCTCCGGGCTGGCCCCGGAGTTGGCGGCCTGCGAGGTCACGGTGATGTGCGATATCGACAACCCGTTGTACGGCTCCCGCGGCGCAGCGCATGTGTTCGGGCCGCAGAAGGGCGCTGACGCCGCGATGGTGGAGCTCCTCGACCGCCAGTTGCGCGCGGGAGCGGCGGCGATCGCGCGCGACCTCGGCGTGGAGGTCGCCGACGTCCCCGGCGCCGGTGCGGCCGGTGGGCTCGGTGCGGGCCTGCTCGCGTTCTTCGGCGCAACCCTGCGCCAGGGCATCGACGTGGTGCTGGACGCCGTCGGGTTCGACCACCAGCTGACGGGCGCCGACCTGGTGATCACCGGGGAGGGCCGGCTCGACGCCCAGTCGTTGTCGGGCAAGGTGGTGGTCGGGGTGGCGCGCCGGGCCTCGTCCCGCGGCGTCCCTGTCGTCGCGGTCGTCGGCCAGGTCGGGGAGGGCTACGAGGCGGTGTTCGACCTCGGGGTGACCCGCGTCGAGGCGACCAGCCCGCCCGGGCGTCCGTTCAGCCAGGCCCGGTTGACCGCCCGGGAGGACCTGATCGCGACCATGGAGCGCCTGCTCGACACGCTCTGAGCGACCCGGGCACCTCCTTGGGGTAGAGCCCGACCCCGTCATCGACAGCCAGCCCCCGTCACCGACAGCCAGCCCCCATCACCGACAGCCAGCCCCCAAGCACTGGCCCTCGACGATGGGGGCTGGCTGTCGGCGACGAACGAGGACGCCGGCAGGGGGGTACTACCCGGACGGCGGCGCCTCCACCAGCGCGTACTCGGTGCCCGAAGGCGTCCGCTCGAGCAACTCCGCCTCGACCATCAGCCGCCGCAGGGTGGCGACATCGTCATCGAAGGACGCGAGCCGCCGGTTGAGTTCCTGCTCCGGCACCACCTCTCCCGGACGCAGCGCTCGGGAGGCCAGCAACGCCAACAGCTCGAGGCGCTCGGCCGGCTTCGAGGGCAGCCCGAGCAGCCGGCCCGCAGGGGTGAGGAAGCGTTCGACGCCTCGCTGCGGCGGGCCGGCGTTCTGCTTCAGCACCGTCCGCAGCGCGTCGGCGTCCACCGTCCCGGCCCCGTCCAGCAGCCCGGCCTCGCGCAACCGCCCGAGCGCTCGCGCGTACTGGGCGTCGGTGAGACCGTCCTCGGTCTCGGCGACCGTCCTGGCCAACGCCCTGCGGGTGTCGGGGTTGGCCAGCATCGCCACCACCGTCCGCCAGTCCATCAGGCGTTTCCCGGATCCCTGGCCATCATGACCGCCTCCCGCTCCTGCGGGCCGAGCGCAGCGAGGGCGGCCAACTCCTCCGGGCTGACCTTCACCTCGTAGGTCGTCGGAAAGGTGCCGATCGGGACGATCGAGTGCACCAGCCGGTCGGGATAGACGTGGATCAGGTTGTAGGACTGGCCACCGT
>JAVHXR010000262.1 GCA_031119515.1 Propionicimonas sp. | reverse complement strand
GCCCGCGTCGAGTCGCTCCACCTCTCCCGCCTGCAGGTGTTCCGCAAGCTGGTCTTCCAGGGTCCGATGCAGCGCCGGCGCGACACCCTGCGGCATGCCCACCTGGTGTTCACCGCCACCTTCAACGGGGAACTGGACGGCTTCCTGGACGACCTGGCCGGCAGCGTCCCGGAGTGTGACGACTGGTGGGGGTTGTGTGTCGGTTACCCGGGCCGCGCCGACCGGGCCGCGTTCCGGGGCTGGGTGAGGTCGCTGCAGGTGGACACCACCATGTTCCAGTCACCGATCCCGACGGTCACCGTCGAGGACGTCCACAGCGCCGCGGCGCTCCGCGATCGCCTGCTGGACTTCGCGGTCGCCACCCAGGGCGTCGATGCCGAGACGCTGTACCGGCGGTTCAAGGAGGAGTTCTGATGCTCGGCCGACCGGAGAACCTCCCCCACCGCGCCACCGAGCCGCCGCGGTTCGACCTCTCCGACATCCAGGGCAATGTGCTGCGCGGCTACACCCTGCCCGCCTGCGCCTACGTCTTCGTCCGGATCCTCGACATCGCGAAGGCATGCCGACTGCTGGAGCGGACGCTGCCGATGGTGATGACCGCCGAGCCGTGGACGACCCCGCCGCTTCGTGCCATGAACGTCGCGGTGTCCTACTCGGCACTGCAGAAGCTGGGGCTCGACCCCACGGTGCTCGCCTCCTTCCCCGACGTCTTCCGGGAGGGCATGCGGGCCAGGGCGCAGCGGCTCGGCGATCGCGGCCCGTCCGCCCCGGAGAACTGGGAGATCCCGGACTTCGACTTCATGGTGACCGTGTACGCCCAGGACCTGGCGAACCTCCAGGTCGCGCTGGACGAGGTGATCGCCACCGACGTCGAGGCCGGCGTCGACCCGGTGTTCATCCAGCTGGCGCTGGACCGTCCGACCGCGCAGGACCACTTCGGCAACTTCGACGGGGTGTCGCAGCCCGCGCTGACCGGTTCGGGGGTGATCGGACGGCCCGGGGACGGCCAGCCGGACGGCGACGGCGGCTGGCGGGACGTCGCTGTCGGGGAGGTCCTGCTGGGCTACGAGGACGAGGACGGCACGCTTCCGGCTGCACCTGCCGAGCCGTTCGATCGCAACGGCACCTTCGTGGTCGTCCGCAAGCTCGCCACCGATGTCGCCGCCTACCGCAGGTTCCTGGCCTCGACCAACTACCCGGGCGGGCCGGACCTGCTCGCGGCCAAGCTGCTGGGACGCTGGCCGGACGGGACCCCGCTGGCGCTGTCGCCGGAGCGTCCCGACCCCGCGACCGTCGCCGATCCGGGGCAGGTGAACAACTTCACCTACGAGTCGGACCCGCTCGGACTGGCCTGCCCGGTCGGCTCCCACATCCGGCGCGCCAACCCGCGCGACTCCAAGGGCTTCTTCGAGGGGCGACTCACCAACCGGCACCGGATCGTCCGGCGCGGGCGCGCGTACGGGGCGCCCCTCGACCCTGGCGCCACGCAGGACGACGGGGTCGATCGTGGGCTGATGTTCGTCTGCTTCCAGGCCGACATCTGGAGGCAGTTCGAGACCATCCAGGCGCTGTGGGTCGACGACGGCAACCCGTTCGGGCTGGGCCGCGACAAGGACCCGCTGATCGGTGAGCACCACGACAGCCTCGGCAAGCTCACCATCCCCGGCCACCCGCCGTTCTTCGTCAAGCCGGTCCCCCGCTTCGTCACGATGCGGGGCGGCGGCTACCTGTTCCAGCCCTCGATCAGCGCGCTGCGCTACATGGCCTCCCTCGCCTGACCCTCGGACCGGCAACCGCCAGGATCGAGCGCCCACCGCCCACCGCGCCCACCGGCCCCGGCCCACCTGCCACCTCGGCGGACGCCGGGATCCCACCGCGCAGCAAGACCCCGGCGCCTACGTCATCCCGGCGAAAGCCGGGATCTCACGCAGCACAGATCCCGGGGCAAGCCCGGGATGACAAACCGCCATGTCATCCCGGCGAACGCCGGGATCTCACGCAGCAGAGATCCCGGGGCAGGCCCGGGATGACAAACCCCTACGCGAGAGATCCCGGGACAAGCCCCGGACGACAAACCGCCACGTCATCCCGGCGAACGCCGGGATCTCACGCAGCAGAGATCCTGGGGCGAGCCCGGGATGTCGCGGCGGTTCCGGCGTCACGGGTGCCAGAGGGCGTCGTGGGCGGCCTGGCGGGTGTACTGGGCCGGGTCGAAGTAGCGGTCGTAGTACTCCAGTTCGAGGTGGGAGAACTGTAGCCACATGCCGGGGGTGTAGAACGCGTCGACGTGGGCCGGGAAGCGGCCGTAGGTGTCGTAGATGTAGTTGCAGGCGTCCTTGGTGTACTGGACCTGCCTCGGGCCGTACCGGGTGCCCTTCTCGACGTAGGTCTTCGCGTCCGCCTTGTCCCGGAAGACCCGCGACCAGACCTCGTCGTTGGCGTAGCTGAACCCTGCGGCGTTGCGGTACTTCTCCTCGATCACCCGGTCGACCGCTTCGTCCATACTCGCCACGTACGGCGGGCACAGCCCTTCGAGCACCCCGTCGATGCCGACCGGATTGGGCTGGGACGCCGGCACCGGCGGCCACCGCCTGGCGCCCTTGGCCGGATCCATCCGGAAGCCCAGCCCGTGCCAGCCCTTCGAAGGGTTGTCCTCATAGATGTACGGCGGGAACACCGAGCCGTGGATCCAGGCCCCCAGCCCCATCGCCTGCCCGAGCAGCATCAGGTTCTGCAGGTAGAAGAAGGGCTCGTAGTCGGTGCGGAGCGCATCCCCGAAGCCGACCGGCGCGACGTTGTCGGCGGTGACGAAGCCCTCCCGCAACCACTTCAGGCCACCGATCGGGTGATACGGGATCTTCGGCGAGATCCCGAGTTCGCCGCCGATCTTGGCCACCCACTCGTACGGCGTCCTCGGCTTGAACGTGCTCCAGTCGTCGATGAACATCGACCGGCGCCCGTCCGGCTCGGACGCCAGGATCAGCAGCGCATTGATGTACTGCCAGGTGCAGTCGACCATCGGCAGGAACAGGGTGGTCCCGGGCCGGTTCGACGCCTGCGCGTTCCAGCCCAGGTAGTAGGGCCACTCCCGGGGGAACTCCAGCCGCCTGTCCGAGATCGGGGTGGTCACCTCGGCGGCGGACGCGAGCCAGTCCGCCTCCGTCCAGTCCGACCACTTCGGCGGCAGTTCGGTGAGCAGCTCCAGCGCCCGCTTCCCGGTGGGGTGCTTCAGCAGCGAGATCCCGTCGTCGTTGATCATGAAGAAGTAGGTCGCCTGCGCGTTGTCCGCGGAGCTGCCGGTCCGGGCCACGATGTTCAGGAACGGGGTCGCCAGCTCGGGGCCCCCGTCCGCCTTGATCAGTGGCCCGTCGTGGGTGGTCAGCCCCGTGATACCGGTGATCGACGTGATCAGCACCGCCTCCTCGAGCTTGCTCAGCGGGGCCGGCTCGTTGTGGCTGACGTAGTCGAGCGAGCCCTCGGAGTGGACCGAGAACCCGCGCGGGATCCGCCGGGTGCGCCGTTCGGTGAGCGCCGACATGAAGGGATAGCTGAACAGGTCGGCCAGCCCGGGATTGGTGCCGCCGTCGGCGCGGTCCTCGGTCATGGGTGCCCCTCTCGGTTGTGCAGGTCGAGCTGGTCGGTGATCAGCGGATAGACGTCGCGGGCGGCGTCCTTGCCGACGAAGCAGTCCATGTGGGAGTACCCGGGGATCAGCTGCAGCGAGTAGAGGTCGCCGCCGTTGCGCTCGCTGAGGTACTCCACCGTCTGGCGGGTGCCGGCCGGCAGGAACATCCGGTTGTGCTCGCCGTGGATGAAGGCGATCGGCAGCTTCAGGCCGGAGACGTCGGCCAGGTAGTCGTGGCTGCCGTCCGCGCTCACCGCATGGTCCTCGCGCAGGATCCGGGTGACGTGCTCGAAGGTGGTCATGTTGGCCACGCCGAACGCCTCCCTGAGGTGGTCGTGGGTGGCCTCGTTGAGCTGGTCGTGGCTGTACACCTCGCCGTACATGAAGTTCACCCGGCGGCAGAACGGGCTCTGGCAGGGCTCCTCGCCCGCGGGGTACAGCGCCAGCACCTTCGTGTAGAGCTTCTCGGCGAAGGACGGGTCGTCGTCGACCTCGGTGGTGAGGGTGTCGACGCCGAGGAAGTCGAGGATCTCGGCGGCGTGGACCTCGGAGCGGAACTCGTTGAGCTCGGCCGCCTTCAGGTGCAGCCCGACCTGGGACGCGACCGCCGACCGCACGCCCTGAAGCCCGAGGCCGAGCGACATCTGCATCGCCAGCGAGCTCATGCAGTGGGCGACGAGCTGGACGCTGTCCGCCCCGGTCTGGGCGGTGACGGTCTCGACGGCCGCAGGGAAGTCGTACCGCGCGATGTCGTCAAGGGTGAACTGGGTGGCCGCCGACGGCAGTGCCGGGCTCGAACGGTAGTCGAGGATCCAGACGTCGTAGCCGTGCGCGAAGAGGTACTCGGGAAAGTTCTGGTCGGTGGTGTCGAGGGTGAACGCGACCTCCGAGGTGCCGTAGCCGGGCGAGAGGATGACCGGCCCCTTCCGGCCGCCCTCGAAGCGGGTCAGCCGCAACTCGACGCCGT
>JAVHXR010000012.1:17142-17614 GCA_031119515.1 Propionicimonas sp. | reverse complement strand
GTCGGCGGCCAGGTCTCGCTGAGGTCCCGGCCGGGCGAGGGCACATCCGTCGAGCTGGTCTGGCTGGAACCCCCCGAGCCCGCGAAGCCGTTGGGCCTGGCCCGGCGGGAGCGGCGCCGTCCCACCGAGGACCAGTACCCGGTGCTCCCGGCGATCGAGAGCGGGGCGCTGGCAGGGTTGATCTGGCTGCTGATCGGGTTGCACTTCGTCCTGGGCTGGACCACCCTCGACCAGGTCTCGCCGGTCTGGCCGGTGTTCGCCGCCCAGGGGCTGGCCGTGATCGCGACCTGGCTGGCGTTGCGCAAGCTGCAGAGCAATCCGATCCCGACCAGCTGGGCGGTCGCTGTGGTGCTGCTGCTCAGCGCCACCACGCTGCTGGTGCAGGCCACCTTGCCGATGGGGCGGTGGCCGGGCTACGCCACCTGGTACTCCAGCGTCGTCATGGTGCTCGTCATCGTGCTGCTGTTCCGCG
>JAVHXR010000012.1:0-17132 GCA_031119515.1 Propionicimonas sp. | reverse complement strand
CCTGGCGTTTGTGGCGGTGGGCGGGCTGGGCGACCTGTTCTCCAGGGTGGTCTTGGTGATCGTGAGCGTGCTGGTGGTCGGCGGCCGGCCGCTGTGGGCCTGGGTCGGGGTCGGGGTGTTCGTCGTCGAGTCGCTGTACTGGGCCTTCACCCACGGCCTCGGCTTCGGCGAGGTGGTGCGGGTGGCGTTCGGGCCGGTGTCATGGATGGTGGTAGCCCAGCTGGTCAGTGGCTGGCTGGTCGACATCGGCCACCGGGTGCGGGAGGCGCGGGAGAACTCCTACTCCGCCAACCAGGCGATCGCCGAGAGCTACTCCAAGCTCGTCATGCGCGACATCTGGCTGCGCCAGCTGCGCACCCAGGTCGGCCCGCTGCTGGAGACCCTCGCCGATCCGGACGCGGAGCTCACCGCAGCCGAGCTGGAGGCGTGCATCACGATCGAGCGGCGGCTGCGGGACGGCCTGCGGGCCGCCAACCTGCTCTCCGACGGCACCCAGGACGTGGTCGAGGCAGCGCGGCAGCGCGGAGTCGACGTCACCCTGGTCGACAGCCGCGGCTCGGCCCTGCCGGAGTCGGTCCGCAAGGCCCTGCGCCACTCCCTGACCTCGCTGCTGAGCGACCGCTCCGTCAGGAAGCTGGTCGCCCGGGCTGCCCCCGAGGGGTACGCCGATGTCGTCACGATCCTGACCGTCCGGGCAAACGGCAAGACCGAACTGGTCGGTCTGGACGAGAATGGGACCCACACCCCGAGATAAGGCCGCACCACATGATCGAAATCGCAGTCATCGACGACCACGAGGCAATCCGGCTGGGCGTTGCCGCAGCGCTCGCCAGCCACGGTGCCGGACGCATCGCCGTGGTCAGCCAGGACCACGGCGTGCAGGCATTCCTGGACCGCCAGGTCCACGCCGACGTGGTCCTGCTCGACCTGCAGCTCTCCGACGGCACCGACCCGCTGGACAACACCGAGGTGCTGATCGCGACCGGGTACACCGTGCTGGTCTACTCGATCGCCGACAACGTCCGGCTGCTCCGCCGCGCGCTGGCCGGCGGCGCGGCCGGGGTCGCCCGCAAGGCCGACCCGATCACCGACACGCTTGCCTCGATCGAGGCGGTGGCGGCCGGCCAGATGGTGCTGTCCCAGGAGATCCTCGGCCTGATCGAGGGCGACCAGAGCTACGTCGCGGCCAACCTCGGCCCGCGCGAGCGCGAGGTGCTCGCCCTCTACACCGGCGGGATGGAGGTGCCGGAGGTCGCCGAACGGCTCGGCATCGCGGAGAACAGCGTCAAGGAGTACCTGAAGCGGATCCGGGTCAAGTACACCAATGTCGACCGGCCCGCGGCCAGCAAGCTCGACCTGTTCCGGCGCGCCATCGAGGACGGGATCGTCCCGCCGGTCGAGCCGAGGATGTGACGCTCAGTACCAGCCGTGCGAGCGCTTGAAGCCCCAGGCGCCGCACGGGGTGCCGTAGCGCTGCTTGACGTAGCCCAGGCCCCACGTGATCTGGGTGGCGGGGTTGGTCCGCCAGTCGGCGCCGGCGCTGGCCATCTTGCTGCCGGGCAGGGCCTGCGGGATGCCGTAGGCGCTGGAGTGCGGGTTATCGGCGAACGGGTTCCACCGGCTCTCGCGCATGATGATCGAGTCGTAGCAGGCGAACTGGTCCTCGCCCCAGCCGAACTTGTTCGCCATCATCTGGCGGGCGATCTCGCGAGGGGTGGTGGCAGTCTTCGGGTCGTAGCCGAGGGCCGCGATCCGCTCCGCCTCGATCGCCGCGAGGTTGCCGATCCGAACCTCCACCGCGATCGAGCGGCGCTGCAACTGGGCCTCGCGCTGCGCCTGCAGCCCTGCGATGTCGATCGGCTCCGCCGAGCCGGACGGCGCCGGGGTCGCCACGCTGACGTGGTTGTCGGCGATCATCGCGGCCGATGCCGGGACCAGGGTGAGGCTGCCGGCGGCCGTCAGCGCGACCGAGGCCACCGATGCTGCCACGACGGCACCCAAACGGAACCTGAGAGATCGTGGCACGCGTCTGAGTGTGCCATACAGATTCCGTTCAGGAGGAATTCAGGTTGGAATCGTTTCAAAGCGAGACGGCCGGGGTAGCGGCGGTACTTGCGAGGGTCGGTTGACGGCACCTCCGGCGGCGGGTGTGCCGGGGCAGGATCAGAGCCGGCGCAGGAAGTCGGGGTCGTCGTCGGGCGCCTTGGGCGGGGGGCTCTGGCGGCCGCTGCCGCGGGTCGGGCGACCGAAGACCAGCCACGCCAGCGCACCCGCGCCCGGAAGCAGGATGACCGCGACGGCCCACAACCAGCGCGGCATCACCCGCACCCGCAACGGGTCTGCCTGCGCGACCTCGACGATCGCGTAGATCATCAGCATCGCGATGATCACGATCGGAAGCACCCGTCCCATGGCGCCCAATCTACTCGCGGCGTCCACATAGGGTGGAGCCGTGAAGCTGACCACCTGCGCCCCGGCGGAGCTGCCGGCGGCGCTGGAGCGGGTCTTCGCCGGCGACGGGGTGGTGGCACCGCTGCCCGGGGCCGGCAGCGAGCCGGTGCTGGCGGTCGTGCGTCCCGACCTCCCGGTCGAGGAGGTGGCCGCCGGGGTGGTGGTGGCTACCTCAGGATCGACCGGCAACCCGAAGGCCGTGGTGCTGTCGGCGGACGCGATCGCAGCCTCGGCGCGGGCCACCCACGCCCGGCTGGGCGGACCGGGGGACTGGGTCTGCGTGCTGCCGACCCACCATGTTGCCGGCCTGATGACCCTCGCCAGGGCGGTCCTGGCCGGCCGGTCCGTCCGGTTCGGAGCCGGCGACCTCTCCGACCTGCCGTCCCCGGCCGGGCGCTGCTACCTCTCGGTCGTCGGGGCGCAGCTGTACCGGGCGGTCTCCGACCCGGCGCTCCTTGCCCGCCTCAGGGAGTATGCGGTGGTGCTGGTGGGCGGCTCGGCGGTGTCGCCGCTGCTGTTGCGCCAGGTGCGCGAGGCCGGCGTGACCCTTGTCACCACCTACGGCATGGCAGAGACCTGCGGCGGCTGCGTCTACGACGGCCTCCCGCTGGACGGCGTCAGGGTCGGCATCGAGGACGGACGGGTCACCCTCGCCGGCGCGATGGCGTTCAGCGGCTACCGCCTCGACCCCGGCCTGACCGCCCGGGTGCTGCGCGGCGACACCGTCCTCACCCGCGACCGTGGCCGGCTGGACGGGGGCCGGCTGGAGGTCACCGGCCGGGTCGACGAGGTGGTGGTCAGTGGCGGGGTGAACGTCGACCTCGCCGAGGCGCAGCGAGTGGCGGAGGCCGTGCTCGGCCCGCCGGAGGCCGGCGGTCCCGTCCTGCTTGCGGTCGCCGACCAGCGGTGGGGCCACAAGGTGGTCGCGGTGACCACCGGCGCGTCCGGCCTCGACGTCGTGGTGGACGCGTTGCGGGGCCGGCTCGGGCCTGCTGCATTGCCGAAGGAATTGCGCCGGGTGGCGTCGCTGGCGTACACACCCACTGGGAAGATCGACCGGCGTGCCCTGGCGCGCGCGTGGCAGCGACAGGGGGAGTCCGATGGCGACGGCCGGTGAGTGGCTGGAGGGCGCACGACCGCGCACTCTCCCGGCGGCGGTGTCGCCGGTGCTCGCCGGCAGCGCCGTGGCCTGGTTCCACGGCGGCTTCGCGTGGCTGCTCGCCGTCCTGGCAGCGGTCGTCGCGCTCGCCCTGCAGGTCGGGGTGAACTACGCCAACGACTACTCCGACGGCATCCGCGGCACCGACGACCAGCGGGTGGGTCCGCTCCGCCTGGTCGGCTCCGGCGTCGCGACGCCGCCGGCGGTGAAACGCGCGGCGTTCGCCGCGATGGCGGTGGGGGCCGCCGCCGGCCTGGCGATCGTCGTGCTGACCGGCTACTGGTGGCTGCTGGCGGTCGGGGCGGCAGCGCTGCTGGCCGGCTGGTTCTACACCGGCGGGCCACGCCCCTACGGCTACCTCGGCCTTGGCGAGGTCTTCGTCTTCGTGTTCTTCGGGCTGGTCGCCGTGGCCGGGACCACCTACATCCAGCTCGGCCGGGTGACCGCGGACGGCTGGTGGGCGGCCGTCGCGATCGGCGCGCTCGCCTGCACGCTGCTGGTGGCGAACAACCTGCGCGACCTGGCCGGCGACCGGCAGGTCGGCAAGCGCACCCTCGCCACCCGGCTGGGGGATCGCGGCACCCGGTGGTTCTTCGTCGCGCTGGTCGGCCTCGCCACCGTGGCCGTCGTCGGGGTGGCGGCGACCAGCACCTGGTGGGCCCTGCTGGGACTCGTGATGCTCGCGCTGCTCGCCCGCCCGGCCGCCGCGCTGCTGCGCGGAGCCGCCGGACGCGACCTGATCCCCGTCCTGCGCGCCTGCGGCCTGGCGGAACTCGGCTGTGCGCTCGGCCTCCTCGCTGGCCTCGTGATCGCATGATCGGGGTCGTCGGAACCTACGCGCTGCCGCTCCGGAACCGGTTCCGTGGCCTCGACGTCCGCCACGGCCTGCTGCTGCGGGGCCCGGCCGGTTGGGCGGAGTGGAGTCCGTTCGCGGAGTACCTGCGCCCCGAGATCGACGCCTGGGCGGGGGCCGCGGTCGAGGCCGCCGTCGTCGGGTTCCCCGAACCGGTCAGGGACCGGATCCCGGTCAACGTCACAGTGCCTGCGACCGATCCCGAGACCGCCCACCGGATCGTCAGGGGATCGAACTGCACCACCGCGAAGGTCAAGGTGGCCGAGCGCGGCCAGTACCTGGCCGAGGACGTGGCCAGGGTCGAGGCGGTGCGCGACGCGCTGGGCCCGGCCGGCCGGCTGCGGATCGACGCCAACGGTGCCTGGACGGTGCCGGACGCGCTCAGCCGGCTCCAGCTGCTGGCCAGGTTCGACCTCGAGTACGTCGAGCAGCCCTGCGCCGCGGTGGAGGACCTGGCGCGGCTGCGCCGGGAACTCGCCCGGCGCGGCAGTTCCATCCTGGTCGCCGCCGACGAGTCGATCCGGCGCAGCGGCGACCCGGAGCGGGTGGCGGCGCTGGAGGCGGCCGACATCGCCGTCCTCAAGGTGCAGCCGCTCGGCGGGGTCCGCAGGTGCCTGGAGCTGGCCGAGTCGCTCGGGCTGCCGGTCGTGGTCTCCTCGGCCCTGGAGAGCTCGATCGGGCTGCGGGCCGGCGTCGCGCTGGCCGCGGCGCTGCCCGAGTTGCCGTTCGCCTGCGGGCTGAACACCGCGGCCATGTTCACCACCGACGTCACCGGCGAGCCACTGGTGGCAACCGACGGCGGCCTCGCCGTGCGCGACGTCGAGGTGGACGAGAATGGCGGCTGGCGGGCCGACCCCGGCACCGCCGGGTGGTGGCGGGAGCGGTGGGACGACCTGCCCGAGTCGTTGAGGAGCCTGGGGTGAGCAGGTCGTACGAGTGTGCCCGGACCGTCCTGGCGCAGGTGCTCGCGCAGGGGGTCACCGACCTGGTCCTCGCCCCGGGCTCCCGCTCGGCGCCGCTCGCCCTGGCCGCCCACGAGGCGGCCGGCGCCGGCCGGCTGCGGCTGCACGTCCGGGTGGACGAGCGCACCGCCGGCTTCCTCGCGCTCGGGCTCGCCAAGGGTGCCGGACGTTGTGCCGCGGTCGCCACCACCTCGGGCACCGCCGTCGGCAACCTGCTCCCGGCCGTCATGGAGGCATCCCACGCCGGGATCCCGCTGCTGGTGCTGAGCGCCGACCGTCCGGCCGACCTGGTCGGGACCGGTGCCAACCAGACCACCCGGCAGGACGGGATCTTCGGTGTCTTCGTCCGCCACGAGGAGTACGTCGACGCCGGCTCCGGACCCGACCGCTGGGCCGCCCAGGCCGCTGCCGCGGTGGTCGCCGCGCAGGGGCGGGCGAGCCTGGATCCCGGCCCGGTGCACCTCGACCTCGCGTTGCCCGAGCCGCTGGTGCCGGATGGTGCCGCCGGGTGGCCCGACCTCCCGGCCGTCGTCGAGCCGGTCGCTGCCGGCCCCGGCGTGACCGTCCTCGCTCCAGGGCCGCGCACCGTTGTGGTCTGCGGGGACGCCACCGCAGAGCAGGGGGCTGCGGCCCGAGGCTTCGCCGAGGCCGCAGGGTTGCCGCTGTTCGCCGAGCCGTCCAGCGCGGCAAGGAGGGGGCCGAACGCGCTGCGGTGTGGTCGCCTGCTGCTCGGCGGCGACCTGGCCGGCTCGATCCGGCGGGTGGTGATGTTCGGCCACCCGACCCTGTCCCGGCCGGTGACCCGGCTGCTCACCAGGGCCGACGTCGAGCTCGTCGTGGTCGGACGCGGCCCTGCGCTGCCCGATCCCGGCCACCGCACCGCCCTCCGGGCCGAGGCGGTCGCGCTCGAGCCGGCGGAGCCGTCCTGGCTGACCGCCTGGCAGGCCGCCGACCGGGCCTGCGGCGCCCGGCTCGACGCCCTCCTTGCCGGGCTCGACTACCCGAGCGGACCCGCCCTCGCGGCCGCGGTCCTGGCGGGGACGCGGGTCGGGACCGTCGCGCTCGGCAACTCGATGGCGATCCGGGACGCCGACCTCGCGCCGATCCTCGACGGGCCGGTCCCGGTGCTCGCCAACCGGGGGCTCTCCGGGATCGACGGCACCGTCTCCACCGCGGCGGGGATTGCCCTGGCCACCGGCGAACCGGTCACCCTGCTGTGCGGCGACCTGTCCTTCGTCCACGATGCGAACGCGCTGGCGATCGGCCCCGCCGAGGCCCGGCCGCGATTGCGGGTGGTGGTCGCCGACGACGCCGGCGGTGCGATCTTCGCAACTCTCGAGTACGGCGAGGACCGGTTCGCCGCGCCGTTCGAACGGGTCTTCGCCACCCCGTCCGGCGCCGACCCGGTCGCTCTCGCCCGGGCGTTCGGGGTCCCGGCCCGCCGGATCGGCCTGGCGGAGCTGCCCTCCGTGCTCGCCGTCGCCCCGCTCGGGCCCGAGGTGCTGGTCGTCGCGGTCGACCGGGACCGTCGGCGCGCCCTGGCCGGAGCGCTGGCTGCCTGCGCGGCGGCGCTGTGATCCCACAACTCATCGCCGGCCTGCCGCTGGCCGCCTGGCTGGTGGTCGCCGCGGCGGCCCTGCTGGTCGGGATCTCGAAGACCTCGATCGGCGGCCTCGGAATGGTCGCCGTCGGCCTGGTGGCGGTGGTGATGCCGACCAAGGACTCCACCGGCGTGGTGCTGCTGATGCTGCTCACCGGCGACCTGGTGGCGATCTGGATCTACCGAAGAACGGTGGATTGGCGGCTGATCGGCCGGCTGATGCTCCCGGTGGCGGCCGGGATCGCGATCGGCGCGGTCTTCCTCACCAGGGTGGACGACCTCGTGCTGCGACGCACCATCGGCATCCTGTTGCTCGGCCTGCTCGTGGTCGGCCTGTGGCGCGACCGGCTGCCCGCCCACGGCCGCGCGATGGCGCTGGGCTACGGCGGCCTGGCCGGGTTCACCACCATGGTGGCCAATGCGGGCGGCGCGCCGATGAACCTCTACCTGCTCGCCGCGAAGTACGACAAGTGGCGCTTCCTCGGCACCGGCGCGTGGTTCTTCTTCACCGTGAACGCGATCAAGCTGCCGATCTCCGTCGGGCTCGGGATCGTCCGGGTCGACACCGTCGCGCTCTGGGCGACCGTGGTGCCGGTGGTGCTGCTGGGAACCTGGCTCGGCAGGGTGGTGATCAAGCGCGTCGACCAGCGGCTGTTCGAGACCCTGGTGACCATCTCCGTGGCGGCCTCGGCGCTCTACCTCACCTTCGTCTGAGCCGGACCGTCCCCCGACCGGCGGGGTGAGGACCAGCCGCGCGCGACCTCCGAGCAGGCGAGGACGGCGGCGGCAGCGGTGCGATCGCGGGGTGGCGGAGACCGCGGCGGCTCAGCCGGGGGCGTCCAGGGAACGCAGCCAGTCACGGACCCGCTGGGTGGCGCGGACGTCGTCCTCGTTGTACTCCAGGACGCGGGTGCGGGCGCGCTCCCGCTGCTCGGCCGACTCGCCGCCGACGGCCTCGTCGAACCAGCGCATGCTGTTCAGCCCGCCCGGATCGGCGTCCCGCCAGGCGAACCCGGCCCCGAGCGAGGCGACCACCTTCAGCCCGAGCCCCTCGGTGCCGAAGAAGTGCTGGCGGATGATCGGGAACAGGTCGACGAACCGCTCCCTGGAGTACCCGACCGCCCACTCCAGCAGGGGGTCGTGGCAGCGGCGGGCGAGCCGCTCGAGCTGGTCACGTTCGTAGCCGGAGTAGTGGTAGACGAGCGCGTCGGCGCCCTCCACGCGTTCCCGAAGCCAGCTGAGCGCACGCCTGGCGAGGTCGAGCTCGCCCTCCTCGTCGAGGATCCGGAAGTCACTGAACTGCTCGTAGCCGGACTCGCCGGTGACCCGATCGGTCACCCAGAACCCCCACAGGTAGACCCGTTCGCCGGCCGAGGTCTCGATGTCGAGGTCGATCTCCAGCTCCGCCCCGGGGATCCGGACCGGCTCGGCATCGGTGCGCTGGAGCTGGACGCCCTGCTGCAGCAGGCGGGAGCGGCGCTGGGCCAGGCGGAGCCGTTCCTCGGAGCCGTGGCGGTGGTCGACCCTCGGCAGGTACTCCGGCAGCAGCGCGTCCAGGTCGGCGGCGGCCAGGTCGGTGACGGTGGTGATCCCGACCTCGCGGAGCATCGCGATCTCGTGCGGATCGAGCGGCGACTTGCTGATCCGCAACGAGAGGTCGTCGTCGTCGAGCTGGTCGCGGCAGACCGGCCACCACGCGCAGCGCTCGCACTCCCGGTGGCGGATCGGCACCAGGTCGGGCGACGGCCCGACGTCGCCGGCCTCGGCGCGGCGGGCGAGGTCGACCCGCCGGGCGAACTCGAAGTCGTAGCGCTCCAGGGCAGAGGTCTGGTCGAGGCCATCAGGGTGGGGCTGCCCGCCGGCGAGCGGCAGCGCCGCCTCGGTGAGGTCGAGCCAGGCCGCGACCTGGCCGAGGCCCTCGATCGGATCGTCCCCGACCAGCAGGCCGCACGCGCCGGGCGCGGCGTGCCCGAGCGCGGTCAGCATCCGGTGGTAGTGGGCGAGCCGGAGCGCGAGGTGCCAGCGGTACCGCCACCGCACCCGGATCCGGGGGAGGTCGACCGGCTCGGCCAGCCGGGCCAGCGGCGAGACCCGGGTGACGGAGTCGTCCCCGCGGCTGTCGAACAGCCGGTACGCCCGGATGATGCCCGGCAGGTACCCGCCCTCGGTCCGCACCAGCAGGTCGGGCCGCCCCGCCCGGTGGCCGTCGGGGTCGTTCGGCAGCCGCCCGCCGATGATCACGTCGGCGCCGTCCGCGAGCGCCGCCAGGCAGGCCGCCTCCTGCTCGGCTCCCGGCTGGTCGCGCAGCCCGCGCAGGTCGACCACCGCGGCCGTGCCGGCCAGGACCTCGGCGAGCACGGTGGCGGTGAACCCGGCGTGGTCGGGTGCCCACTGCGGTGCCGCGGTCGCTGCCGGAGCCGGTCGCACGAGGTCGGGGCGGAAGGAGTTGTACGTCTTCAGCGGGCAGCCGCCCGCGGCGCCGGAGTGGAGGAGCAGCATTACGCGTAGGCGCGGTGGAGTGCCACGATGCCGCCGCTCAGGTTCTTCCAGCCCACCGCGCGCCAGCCGGCGTCGTGCAGCAGGTCGGCCAATGCGCGCTGGTCGGGCCAGGCGAGAATCGACTCGCCGAGGTAGTCGTAGGCGACGGGGTTGGAGGACGCGAGCGACGCCACCCGGGGCAGCGCCTGGCGCAGGTAGGTGTGGTAGACGGACCGGAGCGGCCGCCAGGGCGGGGTGGAGAACTCGCAGACGACGATCCGGCCACCCGGCCGGGTGACCCGCAGCAGTTCCGCGAGCGCGCCCGCGGTGTCCTCGACGTTGCGCAGGCCGAACGAGATCGTGACCGCGTCGAAGGCGTCGTCGGCGAACGGGAGGGTGAGGGCGTCGGCGTTGACGAACGGCAGTTCGGGGTGCCGCTCGCGTCCGGTGGTCAGCATGCCGAAGGACAGGTCGGCTGGAACCACGACCGCGCCAGCGGCGGCGAACGGGAGCGAGGAGGTGCCGGTGCCGGCGGCCAGGTCGAGGATGCGGTCGCCCGGCTGCGGCTCGACGGCGGCGACCGTTGCCGAACGCCAGGCCCGGTCCTGGCCGAGCGACAGCAGGTCGTTCATCAGGTCGTAGCGGCCGGCCACGTGGTCGAACATGGCGGCCACCTCGGCCCGACGGCGCTCGAGGGTGGCACGGGCATCGGTCTTCAGCACGAGGACAAGCCTGCCACGGCGACCTGACGGCCCGGAACTCGACGCCGATTCGCCACCTCTTCGCCGGTGGGGGACAATCGCATCCATGGCGAAACGAACGCCGGTGCTCAAGGTCACCGCCCTGAAGAAGGCCTTCGGGCCGGTTGTCATCGTCGACGGCTTCAACCTCGAGATCGGCGCCGGGGAGGCGGTCGCCCTGACCGGGCGCAACGGGGCGGGCAAGTCCACCGTGCTGCGCTGCGTGGTCGGCGCCGAGCGGCCGGACGAGGGCACTGTCACCGTCAACGGGATCGCCGTCGCCGAGACCGACCCCGAGATCCGCCGGCAGGTCGCGACCGTGATCGACGATCTCGACTTCTTCCCCGACCTCTCGGTGGTCGAGCACCTCGACCTGCTCGCCCGGGCGCACGGCATCGCCGATCCCGAGGCGGCGGTGGACGAGGTGCTGCACGAGGTCCAGCTGGTGCCGCAGTCCGGCCAGCTGCCCGCGACCCTGTCCTCCGGCCAGCGCCGCCGGCTCGCGCTCGCGACCGCCTTCGTCCGTCCCCGCTCGCTGCTGATCCTGGACGAGCCCGAGCAGCGGCTCGACGCGGAGGGGGTCGCCTGGCTGGCCGACCGGCTGAAGGCCGAGCGCGCCCGCGGCCTGGCGATCCTGATGGCCAGCCACGAGCCGGCGCTGGTCGACGCGGTCGCCACCAGGGTGGTCCGGCTGGCGGGGACGGAACTGGTCGCCGCCGGGACCGACGACGCCGAATGAGCAAGAAGTCGCGCAAGCTGATCCGCTCGGCCACGATCGAGGACGTCGCCGAGCCGCTGGCGGCGCCTGACCCCGCTCCCGAACGGGAGTTCTACTTCATCCCCGACGCCGAGCCGCAGGCCGTGGACGAGCGGGAACTCCACGACCAGATCAAGCTGTGGCGCCACGGCCGGGCGACCCGCACGATCGGCGAGGTGATCCGGGACGGCTACGTCGCGCTGTTCACGGTCGTCGTGCTCGGAGCGATGGTGGTCAACGTCGTGATGCACGCCCAGACCGGTGCCGCCGCCTGCACGACCGAGGCCTGCGGGATAGCCCGGCTGATGATGCCGAGTGCCTTCGTGCTGGCGTGCTTCGCCCTGACGCTGTCAGTGGCGCGACTCTTCGGTCCGGTGCTCGCCTCGGCCGCCGAGGGGTTCTGGCTGATGGACGCCCCGATCAGCCGGCGTCGGTTGCTGCGCGCCCGGCTGGTCCTGCCGGTGGTCATCGCAGGGGTGGTCTCGGTCGTGCTGACCGCGCTGATCTCGGCCCTGGTCGGGATGGAGATCCCTCAGGTGGTGCTGTGGGCCCTCACCGCCGGCCTCGGCAGCGCCGCCCTGATGGCGTGGTCGGCGGCGGAGCAGGGCCTGGAGCGCACCCGGCGGGTCCGGACCGCGCTGTGGGTGTTCGGCACGGCCACCCTGGCGGTGTTCCTGTTCGTCGTCTCGATCACCGCCGGCTGGGTGTCGGCCGGGGTCGCCTCCGGCATCGGGGCGGCGAGCGTGGTGGTGGTCGTCCTCGCGGTCGCCGCGATCGCGCTGCTGGTGACGAACCTGGTGCTCGCCGGCCGGCGGCTGGAGCAGATCCGTCGCGCCCGCCTGATCAGTGGCGGCTCCCTGGTGTCCGGGATGCAGGGGGCGATGTTCGCCCTCGACTTCGGGTTGATCAGGGACATCCTGGTGGAGCGGGAGGCCGCCGCCCGGGGCCACGTCCGGCCCACCCGGGGCCGCGGGCTCGGCATCTGGGCGCTGGTCTGGCGCGACGCCGAACGACTCAAGCGCTATCCGAAGCCGTGGATCGCGCTCGGCGCCAGCCTGGTCGTGCCGTACGCCGCCGACGCGCTGCGGCTGGTGGTGCTCAGCCCGCTGGTGAGCGCGCTCGGGCTGTTCGTCGCGCTGGTGCCCTTCCTGGGCAGCCTCAGGGTGCTGACCCGCACCGGTGGCCTCGCCCGGGCGCTGCCGTTCAAGACCTCGACGATCCGCAGCGCCGCCATGGTGGTCCCCGCCGTCCTCGCCCTGCTGTGGGCGGGCGCCGCGACGCCGGCCTTCATCGGGATCGCCGAGGCCGGCGCCGACCGGGCTCCGGTCGAGGGCGCGATCACCGCACTGGTGGCCGGGGTGGCAGGGTTGTTCGGCGCGGTCCGGTGGGTCACGGCCAAGCGGGTCGACTTCGGCGTCCCGATGATGGCCACCGAGTCCGGCGCGATGCCGCCGACGCTGCTGTTCAACCTGTTCCGCGGCTTCGACGTGGTGGCGCTGATCACCGCCCCGATCATCCTCGGTGCGCCTGCGACCTGGTCGCTCGGGATCGCGGGGGTGGTGTTCGTGCTGCTGCGCGGCACCTTCAACATGGACGAGCTCAAGGCCGAGCAGGAGTCGATGCAGCGCCAGCAGACCGCCCAGAAGACCGGCCAGGGCGAGAAGATCAAGATCGTCCGGCCGACCCGGTAGCAGCCGCGGGACCGCCCCAGAGATCCCGGCGTCCGCCGGGATGACACTGCAAGGCCCTGCCATCCGCCGGGATGACACTGCAAGGCCCCGCGACCCCAGGCTGGGGTCATTCGTCATTCCAGGGCTTGGGCGTTCGTCATCCCGGGCTCGCCCCGGGATCTCACGCCGCCGACCGCCCCAGAGATCCCGGCGTCCGCCGGGATGACACTGCAAGGCCCCGCCATCCGCCGGGATGACACGGTCCGTCCCCGTCATCCCGGGCTCGCCCCGGGATCTCAACCACCCGACCGCAGAGATCCCGGCATCCGCCGGGATGACACTGTCCGGCCGCGTCATCCCGGGCTCGCCCCGGGATCTCACGCCCCCGACCGCCCCAGAGATCCCGGCATCCGCCGGGATGACACTGCAGGGCCCCGGCATCCGCCGGGAAGACACTGTCCGGCCCCGCGACCCCAGGCTAGGGTCATTCGTCATTCCAGGGCTTGGGCGTTCGTCATCCCGGGCTCGCCCCGGGATCTCACACCGTCACCCGCAAGAGATCCCGGCGTCCGCCGGGATGACACTGTCCGGCCGCGGGATCTCAGCCGCCCGACCGCCCCAGAGATCCCGGCATCCGCCGGGATGACACTGCAAGGCCCCGGCATCCGCCGGGATGACACTGTCCGACCCCGTCATCCCGGGCTCGCCCCGGGATCTCAGAGGTGACCTTCAGCCCGGTTCGGCCCGGCCGCGGCAGGACGAACCGGGCGCCTACCTCGCCCGCCCGCTCGGCCCAGGGCCGAGTGCGCTCGCTGGCGTAACGCCGGGACCGCTGACCCCCGGCCGGGAGCTGACGGCGCCGCCACCGGGAGGTGGCGGCGCCGTCCGTCTGCCTCAGAGTTCGAACAGGACGGTGCCGGCGGTCACCTCTGTGCCGATGACACCGGAACTGATCGAGTCCGCCGGCCGGTCGAGGGCGACCACGATGATGGTGTCGCTCAGGCCCTTCGCGGCGATCTCGGCCGGGTCCCAGGTCACCACCGGGTCGCCGGCGGCGATGCTTGCGCCCTCGGTGGCGATCACCTCGAAGCCCTCGCCGTTGAGCCCGACCGTGTCGATGCCGAGGTGGACCAGGACGCCCGCACCCTCGGGCGTCGCCATCGCGATCGCGTGCGGGTGGAGCTTGACGATCGTGCCCGCCACCGGCGCGACCACGGTGGTGCGGCCGGCGGCCGGGCGGATGCCGACGCCGGGGCCCACCATCTGGCCGGCGAAGACCGGGTCCTCGACCTCGGTGATGGCGATGACGGTGCCCGCCGACGGGGCCAGCACGCTGGTCACAGCAGGTCCTCGATGTCGTCGGCGAGGACGTCGGCCTCGGGACCGACGACTACCTGGACGATCCTGCCGGCACTGAGCACGCCGTGCGCGCCGGCGGCCTTGAGGGCGGCCTCGTTGACCAGCGAGGGGTCCTTCACCTCGGTGCGGAGGCGGGTGATGCAGGCCTCGATTTCCTCGATGTTCGCGGCGCCGCCGAGCCCGGCGACGATCTGTTCTGCCTTGCTTGCCATGGGGCTCCTCTCGGGAGTGCGGGGTGGGTGTCGGGTCGGCCTTGACACCTGGCACGTACGTTAGCATGATGGTCGACAACTGGTACGTACCAGTACGAACAAGTGGAACCAAGGAGACGGATGGCGCAGGAGGCGATCGCCCCCGGCCCGGTCCCCAAGCACCTGCAGGTGCGGGACCGGATCATCGCGCTGTGCGTCCCCGACCAGGCCATCCCGTCCGAGCGGGAACTGATGGCGAGCTACGGCGTCTCGCGGGCGACCGTCCGCAAGGCGATCGACGGCCTGGTGGCCGACGGGCTGCTGCACCGCACGCAGGGCCTGGGCACCTTCGCCGTCCGTCCGCGGGTGGAGTCGACCCTCCACCTGGCGTCCTTCACCACCGACATGCGCCGGCGTGGGCTCACCCCGTCCACCCGTCTGCTCGGCGTCAGCCTGCTGCGTCCACCGCCTGAGGTTGCCGCCAACCTGGCCCTCGGGGCACGCGAGCAGGCCTGGCGGATCACCAGGATCCGGCTCGCCGACGGCCAGCCGATCGCCCACGAGGCGGGCTGGTACTCGGGACCGGCGCTGCCGGACCTCGACCGGCAGGACCTGGAGGGCGAGTCGCTCTACCAGATCATGGGCGCCACCTACGGCCTGTGGATCGACAAGGCCGTGCAGGTGCTGTGGGGCGAGAGCGCGTCGACCGACCTGGCCGGCCTGCTCGCCGCCCCGGTCAACACTCCGCTGCTGGTGTTCAAACGCACCTCCAGCGCGTCCGGGCGTCCCATCGAGGACGTCGTCTCCCGCTACCGCGGGGACCGTTATGAACTCCACATGGAGCTCCGCAGCGGCATGCTCGCGGCGGGGCGCACCCCCCACGAAAGGAACGACGCGTGACTGCCAACGAGATCGAGAAGGCAGGGCGGTTCAACCTCGCCCCGCTGCAGAAGTTCGGGCGCAGCCTGATGCTCCCGATCGCCTCCCTGCCGGCCGCGGCGCTGCTGCTACGGCTCGGCCAGGACGACCTGCTCGGCAAGGACGGGCTCGGGTGGACCACCGTCGCCCCGATCATCGGTGCCGCCGGCAACGCCCTGTTCGCCAACCTGCCACTGCTGTTCGCGGTCGGCGTCGCGATCGGGATCGCGAAGAAGGCGGACGGCTCGACGGCGCTCGCCGCGGTCGTCGGCTACCTGGTGTTCAAAGGGGTCGGTGACGCGATGTCGCCGATGATCGGCCTGCCGGTCAACGACTCCGGGGTCCAGACCCTGATCAACTACGGCGTCCTCGGCGGCATCCTGATCGGCCTGGTCTCGGGCTGGCTGTGGCAGCGCTACTACCGCATCCAGCTGCCGCCCTACCTGGCCTTCTTCGGCGGCCGGCGGTTCGTCCCGATGGTCGCCGCGCTGGCGGCGATGATCCTCGCCGTGGCGATGGCCTTCGTGTACCCGGCCTTCAACAACGGCCTCACCTGGGTCGGGAACTGGGTCGCGCAGAACGCCGTCGTCGGCGGCTTCGTCTACGGCACCCTGAACCGGCTGCTGATCCCGCTCGGCCTGCACCACATCCTGAACAACCCGCCGTGGTTCCTGATCGGCGAGTTCACCAAGCCGGACGGCACGGTCGTCCACGGCGACATCGCCCGGTTCCTCGCCGGCGACCCGACGGCGGGCATCTTCATGTCCGGCTTCTTCCCGATCATGATGTTCGCCCTCCCTGCCGCCGCCCTGGCGTTCTGGCAGGAGGCCAAGCCCGCCAACCGCAAGGCCGTCGGCGGCATCATGTTCTCGGTCGGCCTGACCTCCTTCCTGACCGGCGTCACCGAGCCGATCGAGTTCGCGTTCATGTTCGTCGCGTGGCCGCTGTACGTCATCCACGCCGTCCTCACGGGCCTGTCGATGGCGATCGCCAACCTGCTCGGAGCGAAGATGGGCTTCGGCTTCTCCGCGGGCCTGTTCGACTTCGTCCTGAACTGGAACCTCGGTACCAGGCCCTGGATCCTGATCATCATGGGCCTCGCGTTCGGGGTCGTGTACTACCTGCTCTTCCGGTTCGCGATCCGTCGGTGGAACCTGAAGACCCCCGGCCGCGAGGAGGAGGGCGACTCCGCGTCGATGTCGCTCGACCCGACCGCCCAGTGACCCACCCGCCCCGGGGGCCGCGCTGCCCCCGGGGCACCGCCACAGCTACCAGTGCCCGAGGGACGGGCGAACCTGCAAGGAGTGGAAATGGAAGTCATCATCTGTCCGAGCGAGGACCGGGTGGCCCAGGTCGCCGCGGCCAAGGCGGCCCGGCTGGCCGCCGCCGTGGGGCCGGGGGTCGTGCTCGGGGTCGCCACCGGCTCGTCGCCGGTCAAGACCTACCGGGAGCTCGCCACGCTGGTCGGGGCCGGTGAACTCGACCTGTCGCTGGCCTCGGCCTTCGCCCTCGACGAGTACGTCGGGATCCCGAAGGGGCACCCGGAGAGCTACCACGAGGTGATCCACAACACCGTCACCGTGCCGCTCGGACTCGACCCGGCGCGGGTCCATGTCCCGGACGGCTTAGCCGAGGACCTCCAGGCCGCCGGCCCTGCCTACGAGCGGGCGATAGCCGTGGCCGGGGGGGTCGACATCCAGTTCCTCGGCGTCGGGTCGAACGGCCACATCGGCTTCAACGAGCCGACCAGCTCGCTGTCGTCGAGGACCAGGATCAAGACCCTGGCCGAGCGCACCCGGCTGGACAACGCCAGGTTCTTCGACTCCATCGAGGACGTCCCGCGGCACTGCATGACCCAGGGGCTCGGCACCATCATGGACGCCCGCAACGTCATCCTGATGGCCACCGGCGAGGGCCAGGCCGACGCCGTGGCCGCCCTCATCGAAGGACCGCTCACCTCGATGTGGCCGGGCTCGGGGCTCCAGATGCACCAG
>JAVHXR010000261.1 GCA_031119515.1 Propionicimonas sp. | reverse complement strand
CGCCCGGCTGGCCATCCTGGAAGCCGTCAGCCAGGCCGCAGCCGAGATCAGTTCGGAACTGCCGTCGGGCAGCGTCGGCGTGCGGCTCGCCGGAGAGGGCCTGGAGTTCCAGTACCACCGTGGGGCGGAGAGCTATCCCGAGCCCCCGGCTCCCGCGCCTGAGGAGGACGACGCCCTCACCGCGCGGATCACGCTCCGCCTCCCCGAGGCCGTCAAGGGCCGGGTCGAGGAGTGCGCGACCTCGGCCGGGGTCTCCCTCAACAGCTGGATCCTCACCGTATTGCGTGAGGCGACCGGCGAGGCCGGCTGGACCGCCCGGATCAACCTCGGCGGCACCCCCTTCATCAACTTCCACGGCGCCCCCTTCGACTTCGGCCACCCGGGCGGCAAGCGCCCCGGCAACCGGATGCAGGGCTGGGTCTGAGAACAGGAGAGATTGACATGGAACACACCTTCGAGACTCCGCGACCGGTCGACCTCTACGTCGAACTCGACCGCGGCAGCGTCACGATCACGGCGGTCCAGACCGGCCAGTCGAGCATCCGGGTCGAGGGCGACCAGCCCGAGCGCCTGGTGGTGGAACAGCGCGGCGACCGGCTCAGCGCGGTGGTCGAGCGGCGGTCGCTGTTCGACTTCGCCCCCCGTCTCCAGGTCTGGGTGACGGTCCCGGTGGGCAGCCCCGTCGTGGTCAAGACCGGGTCGGCCGACATCGCGCTGTCGGGTGCGGTCGCAGAGGCATCGGTGACCACCGGCTCCGGCGATGTCGAGGTGGCCGAGTCCGCGGGGCTGGCCAGGGTACAGACCGGCTCCGGCGACGTCCGGATCGGCTCGGCGGCCCAGGTCAGGGTGAAGACCGGTTCCGGCGACATCACGGTGGGCTCGGCGGCCGGCGAGACCGGGGTCCAGACCGGCTCAGGCGATGTCGTCCTCGGACACGCCAGCGGGCCCGTGACGCTGAAGACCGCCTCCGGCCACATCCAGGTCGACCAGGCCGACACCGAGGTCGTCACCAACACCGCCAGCGGGAGCATCGACCTGCGCCGGGTCCGGATCGGCGACGTCAGCGCCACCTCGGCCTCCGGGTCCGTCACGATCGGAGTGCCCCCCGGTGTCCCGGTCTGGACCGATGTCTCCACTCTCACCGGGCGGCTGGATTCCGACCTCGTCGGGGCCGGGCGGCCAGAAGCCGGCCAGGACCACCTGCGGATCCGTGCCAAGACCGTGAGCGGCGACGTCCGGTTGGTCCAGCTGGCCGAGGCGGACGTCCTGCGCTGACCGCCGGCGTCGGGCCCGGAGCGCGGCGACGCCCGCCACGGCCCCGCCGAGCGCCAGGACGGCTGCCGTCACGGCGCCGAGCCCCAGCCAGCGGGTCCAGCGGGACTGCTCGATCACCCCGGCCGCCAGCCCGGCCGCCGTCTCCAGCTCCCCTTCGGAGAACCGGGCACGGGCGGCCTCTGCGCCGGCGTCGACCCCGAGGATGAGCTCACCCAGCCGGGTGAACGGGTCGGCGTCGGCGCCGGCGGTGCGGGAGGCCTCGGTGACCGCGCCGACGACCTCGACGGCTCGCGGGATCAGGGTCGCCAGCGCGCTGTACTCGGAGTCGGTGTCGGCCTGGGAGTACGCGCGACGGACCGTCTCCGGCTCGGTCAGGCCCGCCGCCGCGGCCGCCTCCTGGAGCCGGCCCGCCGCGGCGGCGGTGTCGGACAGGCGCTCCATCACCGTGGCGGCCCTGCTGAACTGCCAGTTGGTCATCGCCCGGCGCAGTCCCCGGGGAGGCTGCCAGGCGGCGTCGCGTGCGTCCAGCGCCCGGTAGGTCTCGCGGGCAGCGGCGCGGTCGTCGAGGCTCTCGAGCAGCCCGTCGGGGATCACCCAGGTGCTGAACGTGGCGGCCGCCTGGCCGTTTCCGGTCCGGTCCTCGACCAGGTCGAGGAACTGGCGCCAGCCGGTGATCGAGTAGCCCGGGACGTGCGCGTCCGGATTGTCGTAGGCGCTCTGCCCGATATAGGCAGCCGCTACCAGGCCGGCGAGTTCGGCGTCGTCGAGGTCCCCCAGGAGCCGCTGCATCGCCGTGTACGACGCGGCGTAGCCGTAGCGCTCGGAGGCGTCGGCGACGCGGCCGGACGGCTCCTCCCAGTCCGCCAGCGCCACCGCCGCCTTCGAGTCCCGCCGGGGTGCCTTCGGCGGCTTGGCGTCCTCGCCGATCCGGCCGTCCAGCCGGTAGGCGACCAGGTCGGCCAGCCCCTCGCGCAGCCAGCGCTCGGAGAAGTGGCCGGAGTTGAACCAGGCGTGGGAGGCCTCGTGCAGCAGGAGCGCCGTGTCGAGGTCCTCGCCGAGCACGATCTCGTCCTTGGCGTGGTCGAACCAGGCATAGCCGGTCACCGCCGGCGAGACGTCCTCCCGGACCCGGGTCACGCCGCCGGGCCAGGGGACGCCGATCGCCGCCTCCAGGGCCGGCACCCCCGCGGCGAACGTCTCGGAGACGAAGCCCGCCCACTTCTCGTCGTCGGGGAAGCTCAGTACCTGCAGTTCCTGGCCGGCGACGGTGGTCGTGGTGTGCCGGCCGACCTTCCCGGGGTCGCGGACGGAGACGAACGACCAGAAGCCCTCGCCGTCCTCGTTCGGTTCGGCCCGCCAGGTCGTTGTGCCGCCGGCGGCCTTCGACGTGAACGAGCCGGCCGAACTGGTGAACTCCACGCCGTCGGGGACGAGCACCTCCACGCTCGCCTCGCCGGGCTCGCCCGGGCCCTGGACCGCGAAGGCCGCGTAGCCCTTCCCCGCCCGGGTGGGGTCGGCGGAGCGGATCGGCGCACCGGGCAGCTCGTAGGTGTAGGTGATCGTGCGGCTGCGGCCGTACCGCAACTGCGGGAACCTCGCCAGCGCGTACCGGTAGGTCTCGTCGCCGACGCCCGGCCGGAGCGTGACCGTCAGCGCGGCCCCGCCGCTACGGGCCCTGATCCTCTCCGCACTGGCCGGCACCGCGATCTGGTAGCCGTCGAAGTAGAAGTAGCGCGAGCCCCGGTCCGGCAGCGTGTTGCGGATGGTGACGGTCGAGGTCACCTCGACCATGCCCTGCTCGACATCGACCTCGTAGCGGGTGCGGGAGGACTCGAACAGGCCGTCGTCGGCCGCCGCCGGGGAGGCCGCCAGCCCCATCGCGGCGGCAGCCACGAGCGCGACCGCGCCCAAGCGGCGAGCCCGGTGCCGCGGCGGGCGCCCGGCGCCGGCCGAGAAGTCGTCCACCAGGGTCCCCCTCCTCCGCTTGAGCAGGACTGTAGTGACGACCGCGGCCGCCGGCTGGCGATCCGGGGAATCGCCAGCGTCGCCGGGTTCCGGCTGGAAGGATCGTGAGCTGACCCGGCAGCCGCCGGGCCGCCAGTCGAGGAGGACAGCTGACCATGACCGAGGCCGCGCCCGCCCGCGCCACCACCGTGACCTACTGGCTGGCAGCGGTGTTCACCTTCGGCGCCGTCGTGCTCGGGTCTGCGGTCTGCGCTACCGAGTCCGGGATGGCCTGCCCGACCTGGCCGGGTTGCTTCCCCGGCCAGGTCACCCCGGACGGTCTGAACTCCGCCATCGAGTTCACCCACCGGGTGGTCGCGTTCGGCTCGCTGGTCACGCTCGCGGTGGCGTCCTGGCACGGCCGGCGGCTCGCCGAACCCCGGCTCCGCTGGTTCCCGGTCGCCGCCCTGGTGGCGGCGGTGGCGTCCGGCGGATTCGGGATGACGATCGTGCTGTTCGGGCTGCCCATGCTGCTCGGCCTGCTCGACGTCGCGGCCGCGTTGGTGGCGCTCTGCCTGATCACGTGGGCCGCCGTCCGGCTGCCCGACCCGCGCCCGTCCGGCCGGCTGGGGCGGCTGGCCTGGGCCGCGGTGGGGTCGATGGTCGCGATGTACCTGCTCGGCATCGTCGTCGCCGCTCCCGGCTCGTTCGTCCGGTGTCTGGGGTGGCCGGTGTGGCGGATCGTCGAGTCCGACCAGTACCCGGTGCTGCAGGGTGTGCGGCTGCTGCTCGGGGTGGTCACCGCCGGGCTGCTGGCGTGGGTGGTGGTGCAGGCGATCCGCCGCACCGACCTGCGGGCCCACGGCATCGCGCTGGCGGTGCTCTGGCTGGTCGAGCTGGCGATGGGGCAGCTGATAGCAGGCCAGTTCACCGGGGAACAGGCCCGCCAGATCGGGCTTGCCGGCGCCTACTCGATGCTCGCCGGGACGATCCTGTGGGTGCTCGCGCTGCTCGCCGCGCGGGCGGCCGCCGGAGCACCGGAGCCCGAGCCGGACGACCTCCCCTCCGAGCTCAGCCGAACTGGACGGTGACCTCGTCCCCGGTGAGGTCGGCGCGCAGCCGGTTGAGCCGGACGCTGGCCTGCCAGCGCGAGCCGTCGGTGCCCCGGACGCTGCCGCGGACCGCGATGTCGACGTCGACGGTGGCCGAGCCGGGATGGTCGAGCCGCACCACCGCCGAATCCAGCTCGTCGGCCCCGGAGCGTACCGACCAGCGCATCGTGGAGGGCTTGAGCTTGACGCCCTCGGGGTTCGAGATCGAGAACCCGCACCCCGAGGGGGCGAGCTCGCGCTTCTTCACACACGCCGCGAGCTGCGCCTCGGCGGCGGCGATCACCTCGGCCCGGCCGACCTCGCTCAGCCCGAGGGTCGCCTCGA
>JAVHXR010000260.1 GCA_031119515.1 Propionicimonas sp. | reverse complement strand
GAGCTCTCCAGCTCGACCTCGCGCAGCCCACGCCCGGTGAGCGTGCTGGCGATCGGCTGCTCGACGGGTTGGCGGTGGATCGTGAGCAGCGACATCGTGACGGCGACGAACGGCTCGCCCTCCAGGTCCCCGGCGAGCCCCATCCGGCGGTAGGAGCTCAGCGCGTTCGGACTGGCGAAGCTGATCATCCCGGCCTGGGTCACCCGGATCGTGCCGTCGCCGACCCGTGGCGAGACCCACGGCACCGGCTCGTCGCCCTCCATCGGGAACTCGCCGCGGTGCATCATCCCGGCGAGGATGTTCGCGGCCTCCAGGTAGGCGTCCTCCAGCGCGCCGGGGGCACGCACGCCCATCTGGTTGGTGTGCATCTCGACGATGGCGATGCAGCGCTCACCGTCGAGGATCGGGATCGCCCTGATGTCGACCGGGATGCCGGCCTGCAGGCTGTTGCCGCTGGCGTGGCAGATCTCGCCGGACAGGAAGGCCTCGGTGACCAGGTGTTCGGGGTCGTAGGCGATCTCCTCCCCCACCACGTCGTCCTCGAGCGAGGTGGGACCGGTCGTCGGACGGACCTGAGCGCAGGCCCAGAAGACGTTCTCGTCGGCACCGGGTACCCACATGATCAGGTCGGCGAACGAGAGGTCGGCCAGCAGCGACCACTCGTCGGCCAGGCGGGAGAGCCAGGCCACGTCCGGATCGCCGAGCACGGTGTGGGCTTCGATCACCTGCTCCATGGTCAGCATGGGACCAACCTTAGGGGGACGGGGGCGGCTGGACGCGAAGTTGAGCCTCCGCCGAGCGGGGTGGCAGAATGGGCGTTCGCGCGCCAACGCGCGTTCCGCACGTCACGAGGAGATTCAGATGGGTAAGGGTGGCCGCAAGCGCCGTTCCCGCAGGAAGAACGGCGCCAACCACGGTAAGCGCCCGAACGCCTGAGGAGCACCACGCGCAGGCCGGCCGGAAACGGGCCGGCCGCAGCAAACGCCATCGACACCGTCAGCAGCCGCCCGGCCCCGGGCCGCTCCTGACAAGGTCGATGGCGTTTGTCGTCGGTGGCGGCGCGACCTACTCGGAGTCGGTGACGACGACGGTGTAGGTCGCCCTCAGCTTCATCCGCAACGCGTCCGGCGCGTGCTCGGCATCGAAGCAGCGACGGATCAGCAGGCGCATCGCCTGCTCGACGTCGTAGTGGTCCAGGCACGGCTCGCAAGCCATCAGGTGCTGGCGGATCTCGGTCGCCTCCGCCTCGGTGAGCGCCTGGTCGTGGAATTGGTAGACCCGCTCCAGGACGTGCGAACAGGCCTCGCGACTCACGTCCGACTCATTCATCGTGGTCTCCTGGCAGCAGCCCGTGCTCGCGGGCGTAGTCGGCGAGAAGCTTGCGGAGCTGGTTGCGGCCGCGGTTGAGGCGCGACATCACCGTCCCGATCGGGGTGCCCATGATCTCGGCGATCTCCTTGTAGGAGAAGCCGTCGACGTCGGCGAGGTAGACCGCCATCCGGAAGTCGGGAGCGAGGGCGTTCATGGCGTCGGTCACCGCCGAGTCCGGCATCCGGTCCATGGCCTCCATCTCGGCCGAGCGCAACCCGGTCGAGGAGTGCGCCTCGGCCCGCGCCAGCTGCCAGTCCTCGATGTTGTCGCTGCCGGACTGCTGCGGCTGGCGCTGCTTCTTGCGGTAGGTGTTGATGAAGGTGTTCGTGAGGATGCGGTACAGCCACGCCTTCAGGTTGGTTCCCGGGGTGAACTGGTGGAAGGACGCGTACGCCTTCGCGAAGGTCTCCTGCACCAGGTCCTCGGCGTCGGCGGGGTTGCGCGTCATCCGCAGCGCAGCGCCGTACAACTGGTCGAGGTAGGCCAGGGCGTCGGTCTCGAAACGCTGAGCCCGCTCCGCATCGCTCTCGGTGGGAGTGGGCTCGTCGACGATGTCGTCAGGGAGGGTCGGGAGCTTCATCACCATCGAGGGTAGTCCCTTCACGAGGGAGTCACCCAGTTCGGCCCGTTCCGGCGCCGCCAGCGTCGCGATCACACGTCTTCAACGGCCCCGCCGCCCCGCGCTATTCCCCGGCCGGCGAGTCGGGCAGCGGAACCACGAGCTCGGGTGAGTTGTTGGCCACCTGGCCGACCGCCCGGGAGACCGCGTACGCCTCCAGGTCGGGGACGGGCACCCGCAGCAACTCGCGCGGGTCGCCGTCGTACCCTGCGTCCAGCCAGTCGTCCCAGGCCTCCCGCGCCACCACCATCGGCATCCGGTCGTGGAGCTGGCCGAGCGCGTCGGTGGCGGTCGTGGTGATGATCGTGCAGGTGCTCAGCCAGGACCCGTCCGGCGCCTTCCAGAACTCGTACAGCCCGGCCATCACGTACAGCCCGCCATCGGTGGGGTGGATGAAGAACGGCTGCTTGACCGGCTTGCCGCGCCGGTCGGTCTGGGCGGTGGTGTACCACTCGTAGTAGCCGTCGGCCGGCAGCAGGCACCGCCGGGTGGCGAAGGCCCGGCGGAACGCCGGCTTCTCCGCAACGGTCTCGACCCGGGCGTTGATCATCCGGGCGCCACCGCCGGCGTCCTTCGACCAGGACGGCACCAGTCCCCACCTCAGCGCCACCAGCCTGCGGACGGCGCCGGACTCCGCCGGCCGCTCGACGACCGCGCGAACCGGGTCCGTCGGCGCCACGTTCCACGACGGCGGCGTGAACTCGACCACCTCGTCGAGCTCGAAGGTGTCCTCGAGCAGCTCCTGGCTGGCGGAGGAGGCGTAGCGTCCGCACATGCCGACCACCCTATGCCGACCCACCGACGCGGGCCGCCAGCGGCCCTGGCGGACGCTCCCCTGCCGGGAACGGCTTGGCAGTGGCTCGCTGTCGCGGTAGGAATGAGCCATGACCCTTCTGCGTGCCGTCGCCCGGACCATGCTGGCGAGCTACTTCGTGGTGAACGGGATCAAGGCGTTCCGCCACCCCGAGGAGTTCACCGAGGCCGCAGAGCCGGTCGCGGACAACCTGCTGCCACTGGCGAAGGCCGCGTTGCCGACGCAGGCGTCGGTCTACCTCCCCGACGACACCGTGTCGCTGGTGCGGGTCACCGGGATTGCACAGATCGCCGGCGGGCTGAGCCTCGCCACCGGGATCGGACGGCGGCTGGGCGCCGGGGTGCTGGCGCTGACGATGGTGCCGCACGTCGTCGCGTCCAACCCGCTGAGGGTCGGCGCCGGCGAGCGGGACGAGCTCTACGGCAAGCTGAGCAAGAACGTCGCGCTGCTGGGTGGTGTCGCCCTCGCTGCGATGGACACCGAGGGCCGGCCGAACCTCGCCTGGCGGGCCCGTGCCCAGAAGGAGATCTTCGCCCGGGAGTCGTCCCGGGCCAGGCGGGTCGCCGAGCGGCAGGCGCGCGAACTCGCCAAGTCGGCCCGGCGGACCGCCGGGAAGGCGCGCAAGGAGATCGCGAGCGTGATTTCTTGACCCCCTGGCGGGCGCCGCTGGCGCCGTCGCCGGTCACCGGGGAGGTGGTGGTTCCCGGATCCAAGTCCGCCACCGCCCGCAGCTATCTGCTCGCTGCCCTGGCCGATGGCCCGAGCACGCTGCAGGGAGTGCTGGCCGCCCGTGACACAGCGCTGATGCGAGCCGGCCTGGAGGTCCTCGGAGTCGCCTTCACCGACCTGAGTGCCGGCCGGGTGCGGGTGGTGCCTCCGGACCGCTTCCGCGGCGGCGGCGTTGTCGACGTCGGCCTCGCCGGGACGGTGATGCGTTTCCTGCCGCCGCTGGCCGCGCTCGCCTCCCCCGCGACCCGCTTCGTCGGCGACCCGCAGGCCAGCGCCCGCCCGGTCGCGCCGTTGCTAGGTGGCCTGGCTGACCTGGGGGCGCAGGTCAGCCGGCCGCACCGGCTGCCGTTCAGCGTCGAAGGGTTCCTCACCGGCACCGAGGTCACGATCGACTCGTCGGCCTCGAGCCAGTTCGTCTCCGCGCTGCTGCTGGTGGGAGCCCGGCTGCCGGGCGGGCTGACCGTGCGGCATGCCGGCGGCGCGCTGCCGTCGCTGCCCCACATCGCGATGACCATCCGGATGCTCGCCGGCCGCGGGGTCGGTGTGGAGCCGACCGGGGAGACGGCCTGGCGGGTTCGCCCGGGACCGATCGCCGCGCTGGACGAGAACGTCGAGCCCGACCTCACCAACGCCGCCACCCTGCTGGCGGCCGCCGTCGCCACCGGGGGCCGGCTGACCACCGCCTGGCCGGAGGACTCGTTGCAGGCCGCGGATGCGCTCGCCGGAGCCCTCGCGGCCTTCGGCGCCGAGCTCTCCTACTCCGGTGCCGGCGCAGCCCGGCGGCTCACCGCCGCCGGCCCGCGGCGACTGGCGGGGGTCGACCTCGACCTGCACGAGATCAGCGAGCTGACGCCGGTCGTCGCCGCGCTCGCGAGCCTGGCGGATTCCCCCTCGGTGATCCGGGGGGTGGGCCACATCCGCCACCACGAGACCGATCGCCTGGCGGCACTGGAGAGTGGGCTGTCGGGCCTCGGCGGCCGCGCCCGGCAGACCGCGGACGGGCTCGCCATCGAGCCGTCTCCTCTGCACGGCGGCGGTTTCGCCAGCCATGCCGACCACCGGCTGGCGCACGCCGCGGCGATCATCGGGCTGGTGGTGCCCGGGGTCGAGCTGGACGACGTGGAGTGCACCAGCAAGACGC
>JAVHXR010000259.1 GCA_031119515.1 Propionicimonas sp. | reverse complement strand
ACCTGCGCCGGCGGCACCGGGGCGTTCATCGACCAGATGGCGACGCTGCTGCACACCGACGCCCACGGCCTGGACGAACTCGCCGCCCGCTACCAGCACCTGTACCCGATCGCCTCGCGCTGCGGCGTCTTCGCCAAGTCCGACCTGCAGCCGTTGCTGAACCAGGGCGCTGCCCACTCCGACCTGGCGGCCTCGGTCTTCCAGGCGGTCGCCACCCAGACCATCGCAGGGCTGGCCTGCGGGCACCCGATCCGCGGCAACCTCGTCTTCCTGGGCGGGCCGCTGCACTTCCTGCCGGAACTCCGCAGGGCCTACGAGCGGGCGCTCGACGGGCAGGTCACCTCCTTCACGACGCCCGACAACGCCCAGCTCTACGTGGCCATCGGAGCCGCACTGCTGGCTGCCGAGCCGGCCCCCGGCGCCGGTCGCGGACACGACGCCGGCCACGCCGAGACCCACTCGCCGGCCGACCTGCTGCGGCGGCTGCGTCCGGCGGTGACGATCCCCCTGGCCCGCCACCGGATGCGTCCGCTGTTCGCCGACCAGGCCGAGCGCGCCGAGTTCGACGCGCGGCACGCGGCCAGCCGGGTCGACCAGGCGCTGCTGGCCGACGCCTCGGGCCCGCTCTTCCTCGGCCTCGACGCGGGCTCGACAACGATCAAGGCTGTCGTCCTGGGCAGCGACGACCGGATCGTGTTCACCCATTACGAGAGCTCCAACGATCCGGTCGCGGCCGCCGTCCGGATCCTCCGCGAGGTGTACGCCGCGCTGCCCGCGGGCGCGTACCTCGCCCGCACCTGCGTCACCGGCTACGGCGAGGGACTGGTCCGGGCGGCGTTGCGGATCGACGACGGCGAGATCGAGACGATGGCCCACTACCGAGCCGCCGAGCGGGTCAGCCCCGGGGTGACGTCGGTGATCGACATCGGCGGGCAGGACATGAAGTACCTCCGGATCCGTGGCGGGGCGATCGATTCGATCGCGGTGAACGAGGCGTGCTCGTCCGGCTGCGGGTCGTTCCTGCAGACCTTCGCCGTCACGATGGGGACGGACGTCGCGTCGTTCGCCCGCTCGGCGCTGGAATCCAGGGCACCGGTCGACCTCGGCAGCCGCTGCACGGTGTTCATGAACTCCTCCGTCAAGCAGGCCCAGCGCGAGGGCGCCAGCCAGGCCGACATCTCCGCGGGACTGAGCTACTCGGTGGTCCGCAACGCGCTCTACAAGGTGATCAAGCTCAAGGACGTCTCCCAGCTCGGCCCGAAGGTCGTCGTCCAGGGCGGCACCTTCCTCAACGACGCCGTGCTGCGCGCGTTCGAACTGCTGACCGGCGCCGAGGTCGTCCGTCCGGACATCGCGGGGCTGATGGGCGCCTACGGCGCGGCGCTCACCGCGCAGCGAAACTGGCCGCTGGGGGAGAAGTCGCAGGTGATCGGGGCCGGCGAGCTCGACGGGTTCGGCGTCGCCACCGCGCTGGACACCTGCCGGTTGTGCCAGAACCACTGCCAGCTGACGATCTCGACCTTCGCCGACGGCGCCCGGCACGTCTCGGGCAACCGCTGCGAGCGCGGCGCCAGCACCGAGAAGGTGCCGCCCAGGTCGGAGCTGCCGAACCTGTTCGACTACAAGTACCGGCGCCTGTTCGGCTACCGCCGGCTGACCGGGGACAAGGCCACCAGGGGCGACATCGGCATCCCCCGGGTGCTCAACATGTACGAGAACTATCCGCTGTGGTTCACCATCCTGACCCGGCTCGGCTTCCGGGTGACGATCTCGGGACGGTCCTCCCACGAGCTGTTCGAGCGCGGCATGGAGTCGATCCCGTCCGAGAACGTCTGCTACCCGGCCAAACTCGCCCACGGCCACATAGAGAGCCTGCTGGACAAGGGGATCAGCACGATCTTCTACCCCTGCGTGCCGCTGGAGGCGAAGGCGGTCGCGCCGGCGGACAACCACTTCAACTGCCCGGTGGTGGCGTTCTACCCGCAGGTGCTGGAGAAGAACCTGCCGCGGCTGCAGGAGCCGGGGGTGAGGTTCCTGGCGCCGTTCCTGAACCTCAACGACGCCGACAAGCTGGCGCAGCGGCTGGTCGAGGTCTTCGCCGACTGGGACGTCACGCCGGAGGAGGCGGCCGCGGCGGTCGAGGCCGGCTTCGCCGAGGACGCGGCCGTGAAGGCCGACATCCTCGCCGAGGGACGCCGCGCGCTGGCCTACATGGCCGACCACCAGGTGAAGGGGATCGTGCTCGCGGGCCGTCCCTACCACGTCGACCCCGAGGTCAACCACGGCGTGCCGCAGCTGATCAACAAGCTCGGCATGGCCGTCCTGACCGAGGACGCCGTGGTGGACGCCGCGGCCCCCGAACTCGTCCGTCCGATCCGGGTCCGCGACCAGTGGGCCTACCACACCCGGCTGTACGAGGCGGCCGCCCGGGTCACCCGGGAGCCGGAGCTGCACCTCGTCCAGCTGAACTCGTTCGGCTGCGGGGTGGACGCCGTCACCACCGACCAGGTGCAGGAGATCCTGGAGGCCGCCGGCGACGTGTACACCCTGCTCAAGATCGACGAGGTCTCGAACCTCGGTGCTGCCACCATCCGGCTGCGGTCGATGAAGGCGGCGGCTGCGGAGCGACGCGGCTCCGCGACGGTCAGCACCTATGGGCCGTTGGGGGAACGAAGGCTGTTCACGGCCGAGGCCCGCGACACCCACACCCTCTACGCCCCGCAGATGGCCCCGATCCACTTCCGGCTGCTGATGCCGGTGCTGCGCCGGGTCGGGCTGAACGTGGAACTGCTCGAGAAGGCGTCCGCCGAGGATGTCGAGGTCGGCCTGAAGTACGTCAACAACGACGCCTGCTTCCCCGCGATCATGGTGGTCGGCCAGCTGGTGAACAAGATCCGCGCCGGGGAGGCCGACCCGGACCGGATCTCGGTGGGGATCACGCAGACCGGCGGGATGTGCCGGGCGACGAACTACGCCGGGCTGCTTCGCAAGGCCCTGGCCGACGCCGGCTACCCGCAGGTCCCGGTGCTGGCGATCAGCGTCCAGGGGCTGGAGAACAACCCCGGCTTCAAGGTCACCCCGTCGATGGCCCACCCCGCGGTGATGTCGTTCGTGCTGGGCGACCTGCTGCAGAACGTCCTGCTGCGGGTGCGCCCCTACGAGCAGGTCCCGGGCAGCGCGCAGGAGCTCTACCTGCGCTGGGACACGATCTGCTCCGAATGGCTGCAGCACGGCGGCTTCAGCCCGACGCTGGGGGGCTCGGTGGGCTACAGCTGGCTCGTCCGGCAACTGGTGGAGGAGTTCGACCGGCTGCCGCTGCGGGACATCGCGCGCAAGCCGCGGGTCGGCCTCGTCGGCGAGATCCTGGTGAAGTTCCACCCGGACGCCAACAACCACGCCGTCGACGTGATCGAGGCCGAGGGTTGCGAGGCGGTGCTGCCGGGCATCCTGCCGTTCTTCCTGATGCCGCTGTACTCCGCGCAGTACCAGTGGGACACCCTCGGCATCGGGCGCAAGTCGCACCACGTCAAGAAGTGGGCGATGTGGCTGATCGAGAAGTACCAGGCGCCGGTGGTGCGGGCGCTGAAGCGGGCCGGCGGGAAGTTCGACCTGCCTCCCACGATGGAGTCGCTGGCCAGCAAGGCCGACGGCATCATCTCCCTCGGCACCCGGGCCGGCGAGGGTTGGCTGCTGACCGCCGAGATGGTTGAGCTGATCGAGCTGGGGGCACCGAACATCATCTGCGCCCAGCCGTTCGCCTGCCTGCCCAACCACGTCGTCGGGAAGGGGATGTTCGCCGAACTGCGGCGGCGCTTCCCTGAGGCCAACGTGGTGTCGGTCGACTACGACCCCGGGGCGTCCGAGGTGAACCAGCTCAACCGGATCAAGCTGATGGTCGCCACCGCGCACAAGCACCACGCCCATTCGGTGCCGGTGCCGGAGCCCGTCCGGGGTTCGCGGGGCGCCACCCGTCGCGCCGCCGCACCTGGCCGCGTCCGGCACTAGTTGCCACCGAGGCCCGCTGGCCGGCGGATATGTCGGAAACGGGCCGTGGGTGACGGTTTGTGGATCAGCCGGTGAGCTTCTCGATCGCCGCCGCGACCCGGCGCGCCCTGGTCTCGGCGGCCTTGGCGGACCCGATCGCGTCGGCGTGGGCCTTCTGGTGGCTGTAGGCGAGCTTGTCCCAGGCGGACGCGGCCGCCGGGTTGGCAGCCAGCGCGGCGGCCAGGTCGTCGGGTACCTCGACCACGCGGGGGGCGTCGTCGAACGCGAGGGTGACCTCGACCTCGTCACCGGCCCCGCGTCCGGTGGCCCGGCGGGTGTCGGCGTTGAAGCTCAGCCAGAACTGCCCGCCCATCGAGGCGATGGTGTTGCGGAAGCTGTAGCCGCCGTCGATCGTCACCACCACGGGCACGCGCTTGCCGCGTCCGAAGGACTCCACCACCTCCGGCGGCACCGGGATGCCGACGTTGTTGCCGCCGGTGGGCTTGAGGACGGTGCGGAAGCTGGGCATGCGGCGAGCCTAACCAGCGGCCCGCCGGCTGTCATCGTCTCCTCTGGTTCGCGGGGACGGTTCCGGTGAACCGGGTTTGGAACCGTCCCCGTGAACCGGGTTGGGAACGGTTCCTGTGAACCGGGTTGGGAACCGTCCCTGTGAACCGGGTTGGGAACCGTCCCTGT
>JAVHXR010000258.1 GCA_031119515.1 Propionicimonas sp. | reverse complement strand
GCCGTGGTGGGCGGCCTTCGCGATCGGGGCGGTGGTGGCGCCGCCGGACGCCGTCGCGGCGACCGCCGTCGCCCGCAGGATCGGGCTGCCCCGCCGCCTGGTCACGATCCTGGAGGGTGAGTCGCTGCTGAACGACGCCACCGCCCTGGTCGGGCTCCGCACCGCGATCGCCGCCATCGGGGTCGGGATGTCGGCCTGGCAGGTGGCAGGCGACTTCCTGGTCGCAGCCGGCGGCGGCGTCCTGGCGGGCTTCCTTGTCTTCCGGGTCGTGGCCTGGTTCCGTCCCCGGATCACCGACCCGGTGCTCGACACCGCGGTCTCGTTCGTGGTCCCGTTCGTCGCCTACCTCGCGGCCGAGGCGATCCACGCCTCCGGGGTGCTGGCGGTGGTGGTGACCGGCCTGCTGCTGGGACACAAGGCCCCGCTGCTGCAGACCGCGAAGTCCCGGGTGACGGAACGGACGAACTGGAAGACGATCGCCTTCCTGCTCGAGAACACCGTCTTCCTGTTGATCGGCCTGCAGGCGAACTGGATCCTCGCCGACGTGGCGCGCTCCCAGGTGCCGGCGGCGGTGGTGGCCAGCACCTGCCTGGCCACCCTCGTGGCGGTGATCCTGCTGCGGCTGGCCTGGGTGTTCGCCACCCGCTACCTGCTGGTGCGGCCGGTCGACCCGGTGACCGGGGAGCGGGCGCCGCTGGCGAACACCTTCATCCTGGGCTGGGCCGGGATGCGCGGCGTGGTGACGCTCGCCGCGGCCTTCGTGATCCCCGCGCAGACCCCGTACCGCGAGGTGCTCCTGCTGGCGGCGTTCACCGTGGTGGCCGGCACCCTGTTCCTCCAGGGGCTGTCGCTGCCGTGGCTGGCCCGACGCCTGCGGGTCCGCCCACCCGACCCGATGGAGGACGCGCTGGCCCGCGCGACGCTGCTCCAGCAGGCGTCCAAGGCCGGCGAGAAGCGCCTGGCCCAGCTGGAGTTCGACGACCCGCACGGTGTCGTGGCGCTGATCCGGCAGCGCAGCGAGCAGCGCAACTTCGCGGCCTGGGAACGACTCGGCACGAACGCCGAACTCGAGTCCCCCAGCGAGTTGTACGCGCGGATCCGCACCGAGATGCTCGCCGCGGAACGGCAGCGGGTGCTGCAGATCCGGGACGGCGGCCAGGTGCCGTCCGACATCGTCGCCGACGTGCTCGCGATGCTCGACCTCGAGGAGTCGATGATCGACGACGCGAGACAGGAGCGGCTGGAGCCGACCGGCCTCGGGGTGCACAGGACCGGGACGGGGTGCGACGACCTCGGACGCTTCCCGGTCGTCGTGGTCGCGGACGGGGCAGCCTGCCGGCACTGCCTCGACGAGGGCTTGTCGTGGGTGGCGCTGCGGCAGTGCCTGGCCTGCGGCCACATCGGCTGCTGCGACTCCTCCCCCGGGCGCCACGCCACCGCGCACTTCCACCAGACCACCCACCCCGTCATGCAGTCGGCCGAGGCCGGCGAGGACTGGCGCTGGTGCTACGTCCACCACGCCAGCGGTTAGGGAAGGATCCGCCCTACAGCTTCGCCAGGAACCCCTCCACCGCCTGGCTGACCTGGGTCTCGGCGGTGACCCGCGGCACCCTCGGGATGCCGTCGCCCGACTGCGCGCCGTAACGACCGAAGAAGGCGTGGACGCTGCCGGAGACCACCACCCGCTCGGTGTCGCCCGGCAACCTGGCCCAGGCGTCGTCGAGCGCCCCCGCGTCCACCACCTCGTCGTGCTCGCCGACCAGGCTGAGCACCGGGAGCGCCGCCCCGGAGAGGTCGGCCGACCCACCCGGGTAGGCACCCATCAGCACCAGACCGGCCAGTCCTGAGCCCGCCTCCTCCCGATCCGAGGCGTACTGCGCGGCCATCGCGCCACCCAGGGAGTGCCCTGCCAGCACCACCTTCTTGCCCTCGCCGTAGCGGGCGATCAGGGTGTCGGCGCGGTCGACGTCGGTGACAGCGAGGTCGAAGGAGAACTCGGGGATCACGGTCAGGTAGCCCTGCGCCGCCAGCACCCGGGCCAGCCACTCGTAGGCCTGCGGCCGGACCAGCCCGCCAGGGTAGACGATCACCAGGACGTCCCGCTCCGGTGTGCCCGCCGGCGGCCGGGCCACGATGACGCGGCCGCCGGCCTCCTCCACGGCGGGCACGACGGCGGCCGAGGCGGCATCGGTGACGGCGTCCTGCCCGACCACGAGTGGGGGCCGGACCAGGATCGGCCAGGCCCAGCCGACCGCGAACGCCGCCAGCACCAGCAGGACCAGCCCGACCACCTTGAGGGCACGTCTCATCGACCGGCTCCTTCGCGTCGTCGGCCGGAGGGCCGGGCGCGACGGCCGGCGACGGTCACCGCCGTCCCAGCCCGGGTTCCGGCCGCCAGTGCAGCCCCGCCTCGGGATCGACCAGAACCTCCTGGCCGGCGGCGATCCCGTCCACCACCAGGGCGGCCTCGGTGGGGACCTGCCGCTTCAGCAACGCCAGCCCGATCGGCCCGAGTTCGTAGTGCCGCTCGGAGGTGCCCATGCGTCCCACCACGCGGCCGTCGGCAAGGACGTCGGCCCCGACCGCCGGCAGCGCCTCCACGCTGCCGTCGAGGTGGAGCAGCGCGAGCCGCCGCGGCGGCCGTCCCAGGTTGTAGATCCGCGCCACCGTCTCCTGGCCGGGGTAACAGCCCTTGGCAAGGTGGGTGGCGGGGCCGAGCAGGTCGCCGGACGGGTTGGCCAGTTCGTTCGGAATGGTGCGCTCATCGGTGTCCAGGAAGGTGCGGGGCTGCCCGGCGGCGATCCGCACCGCATCCATCGCCCAGGTCCCGGCACGGTTCCCGCCGAGGACGTCCTCGACGGCGACGGCGTCCACGACGGCGGGGGCCGGCGCACCCGCCGGCAGGACGAGCGCCTTGTCCGGGTGCTCGGCGATCTCGACCCGCGCGGCGAACACCATCCGGCGCAGCCAGGCCAGCAGGGCGTCGGCGTGACCGGGTTCGGTGTGGCCCCAGAAGGTGCCGCCGTCGTCGGTGCCGCCGAACACGTGGCTGATGTGTCCCTGCGCGTTGAGGATGTAGGTGGTGACCGGGACCCCGGGCTGCAGCGTCGCGAGTTCCTGGCTGGCGATGGCGTTCAGCCAGGTCAGCCGCTCCGGCCCCGACACCGAGAACACCGGACGGTGGGAGAGGTCGACACCGGCCTCGCCGGCCAGCAGGAGGCGTTGCTCGCGGCGCGGGTCGCCGTAGTGCCAGTCAGCGCCCGCGTCCTGCCCCTCGGTGCGGCGGACGGCGGTCACCGGCGCTCCAGCGTCGCCCACAGGTAGGGCTGCAGCGAGTGCTCGGTGGTGGCGCGGTCGAAGGAGAACATCAGCTTGCCGTCGACCAGGCCGTACAGCCGCCGCCCGGCGGTGTAGGCGACCGTCGCGTCCTTGGTACGGGCGACCGCGTCGGTGACCAGGTCGAGGCGGCCGGGGGCCAGCTTGCCGAACCAGATCTCGGCGAAGCCCTCGGGGCTGCACATCACCACGTCGAGGCTGCCGTCGGGAAGCGGGCGCCAGAACCCGGTCTCCATCGCGAGCGCCTTCACCGGCTGCCCGGACTCGTCGGTCTCGAAGCTCTGCGACAGATAGTGCAGGTAGTCGCCGCCGTTGTCGGCGAAGTCGACCTGGATGGCGTACTCCACCTTCTCCTGGCCCGGCCACTGCCGGTAACCGGTGCCCTCCCACCGGCCGCGCAGCCAGGCCAGGCCCACCAGCGCGGGGTTCAGGTCGGACGGGATCTCGAACATGTCACTCCTTCTTGCCACGAGCCAGCCGCGCGATGCCCAGCACGGCCACCACCAGCACCAACGCACAGGCCACCACGACGACAGTGACTGTCACCGAATCCCCTAACAGCACGCGAGCAGCCTACCTTCCCGGCCCCCGCGCCCCGGTGCCCCGCTATGCTCCCCCGCGTGCGGGCAGTGGTGCAGCGAGTCTCCCGGGCGGCGGTGACGGTGGCCGGTGAAGTCGTGGGCCGGATCGGGCCCGGCCTGCTGGTGCTGCTCGGCGTCACCCATGACGACGACGCCCGGGTGGCCGACCGGCTCGCTGACAAGATCTGGACGCTGCGCATCCTCGAGGGCGAGCGCAGCTGCTCCGACACCGGCGCCCCGCTGCTCGTCGTCAGCCAGTTCACCCTGTACGCCGACACCCGCAGGGGCCGCCGGCCGTCGTGGAGCGCGGCCGCGCCGCGGGGAGCCAGCGAGCCCCTCGTGGAGGAGTTCGCGGAGGCGCTGCGGCGACGCGGCGCGAGCGTGGAGACCGGCAGGTTCGGCGAGCACATGGACGTCGAGCTCACCAACGACGGGCCGATGACGCTGATCCTCGAGGTGCCGGCCGCCGGCTGACCACCCACCGGACGGGGCTGATTCACCACTCGGACAGTTTCGAATGTGCCGGACGAGCCGGGACCGATATTGTGGCTGCCGACGCCCGATCCTTGGGAGGTGAGGATGGCGCAACTGCTGGTGGTCAGCAACACCCTTGTCCAGGGTGAGGCAGCCGAGCAGTCCCTGCCCGTCCTGACCCTGCTCCCCCACGACATCCGGATCGTCGCCGCCGACACCCAGGCCCTGACCGACTCCGCCCGTTCCGACGTGGTGGTACTGGACGGCAGGGCCGACCTCGCCGGCGCCCGGATG
>JAVHXR010000011.1 GCA_031119515.1 Propionicimonas sp. | reverse complement strand
GTGCTGGTCGACTCCTCGGTCTGGGACCGGATCGTGCCGGGCCTGGCCGAGCGCGGGTACGGGGTCGTGTCGGTGCAGCGTCGGGTGTGGCCGTCACCCAGCTCGAACGTGGTCGAGCGGTAGTGCGCCCTGAGGGTGAAGGTCAGCCCGTAGCCCGACTCGGTGCTGGTGACCGTGCGGGGACCCTCTGTCCACAGCCACAGCGGGTAGCCGACCGCCGCCATGTTCCACTCGTTCACGCTGGGGTCGGGTCCGAACTGCGGCGTGGGCGTGGGGAGTTGGAGCCGGACGACGATGCGGCGCGCGAGCTGCTCGGCAGTGGCCCGGTCCAGGACGTCGAGGGGCTCGACGGGGCAGTCCCAGGGCGTGAGGAGTTCGCCATCGGGGCCGCGGTCGCAGTTGGTCATGGGGATGATGTCGTCGGGATCCGTGTCACGGTCGGCTCGGTCGTCACCGCTATTGCTCCCACCTCCGCCGGACTTGCCGTGGTCCGCTGAGACATGTGTGCCTGTGAAGGAGCCACCGCCGTCATCCTGAACTGGTGGGTCTATGTCGTCCGCAAACACCGGGCCAGCTTGGCTGAGAACCACGAAGGCGGTAGCGACTACCCATGCGATCAGGCGCATTTCTCGACATCCTTCCCGTCAGCACCGATGATCAGGAGTCTTCCGTCGATGCGGCCGAAGTAGGTCTCGTCCTCGGCGACAATCCCTCTGGTGGATAGCCGGCCACCGCTGTAGAACGCCCAATGAGTAGCATCGACGCAGACTCGGAGCGCGACCTCCGATCCGGCCTTCGACCGCCCAGGGAGGCGAGTGATCCTCACAATCTGAGGGTCATCTCCCCGTGCCCTGAGGTTCTCTCTCCGGAGGTTCTTGAAGAGACGAAGGGTGTCTGCGAGATAGGCGCCGTGAGTGGTTCGAAGCATGACTTCCGTCGGCTCCTCAATCCCGCCCGCGCGGCTGATCCTGATGTTCTCCGCGAAGTACTCACGGAAGACCGCCTCCGCCTCGGCGTAGAGCGCGTCCTTGGCCTTCATCTCGTCGTACTGCGCCTGGGTGCACTGTGACTCGGCCCCACCCGCCTCGGGCGTGCACAGGAAGGTCGGTGTCGCAGCAGCGGACGGGCTTGCGGGCGGCGAACCCGTGGGCGTGGTGGGGGGACCGGACGGCTGCCAGCCCACGAGCTGGGTGGGCGCGGCGTGTGCCGCGACGACCGCACGGATCAAGCGGGCCATGGCTGCTCCTGGGGTGGGAGTGCGCGCCAGTCTGGCACAGCGCACAACCGCCCGAAAGGCCGGTTGCGAGTTGTCCACAGGCGGACCTCGGTATCCACAGGCCCCTGTGGCTAGTGGTGCGCGCGGTACTCCTGTGACTCACCCTCGGCGGGAAGGAGCCGCTCCTCGAACCGTCGTGCATGCCGCAGGACGGGCAGCCGCTCCCGCGCCTCGGCCACCAGCGCCAGGTCGAGCTCCACCACCGCGAGCTCCGGTTCGCTGCCGAGCTCCAGCAGGCACGTCCCGTACGGATCGGCCACCACGGAGTGCCCCACCCCGGTCGGCAGCGGACGCCCCGCCAGCGCCGCGGCCGGTTCCGCCTGCCCGCAGGCCACGACGAAGCTCGTGGAGTCCATCGCGCGAGCGAGCGCGAGGGTGCGCCACTGGTGAACCTTGTTCGGGCCCGGCGCCCAGGACGCCGGCACCACGATCACCTCGGCGCCGAGTCCGGCAAGGTGGGTGAACAGGTTCGGGAACCTGAGGTCGTAGCAGGTCGCAAGCCCCACCTGCGTCCCTCCCAGGTCGACCACAACGGGCGAGCGGCCGGGTGCGATCTGCCGCGACTCGGCGTACCCCAGCGCGTCGAAGAGGTGGAGCTTGTCGTAGCGGGCCTCGACACCGGGCCCGCTCACGAGCAGCGAGTTGTGCACCCGCTCGGTCGCCGTGGTGGTGAACATCCCCGCGATCACGACGATCCCGGACGCGGCGGCCGCCTCCCGCACGCCGGTGGCCCACTGCCCGTTCCACGGCTCGGCGGCATCGGCGCGCGGGCGCGCGAACGAGCACATCATCGCCTCCGGGAAGACGACCAGCCCCGCTCCGGCCCCGGCAGCGCGCGCGGTGTACTCCCGCACCAGCTCGAGGTTCTCCGACGGCTCCACGGTCGAGGCGAGTTGCGCCAGCGCGATCCTCATGGCTCCATCCTGCCGCACCCCTCAGCCGAGACCGGCGAGCCGTCGCTGCAGGTAGCGGCGCTCCGGCCCGGTCGGCGCCAGCCCGATCGCCTCGCGGTAGTACCCCGCGGCCAGATCCCGCCGGCCGAGCCGGCGGTTGAGGTCGGCCCGCGCCGCGGGGAGCAGGTGGTGGCCCGTGAGGCGTCCGGCGGCCGCGAGTTCGTCGAGGACCGCCAGGCCCGCCGGCGGACCGGCGGCCATCCCGAGCGCGATCGCCCGGTTCAGGGTGACGAACGGCGTCTTGGGCAGCAGGTCGTACAGCGACAGGATGCGATGCCAGTCGGTGTCCTCGGCCGACCCGGCTCGGGCGTGGACGGCCTGGATCTCGGCCTGGACGCGGTACGGCCCCCACACCTCCGGCGCCAGCGATTCCAGCAGGCTGAGGCCCGCGGCGAGCTCGGCCCCGTCCCAGCGGCTCCGGTCCTGTTCCTCCAGCGGGACGAGTTCGCCGTCGGAGTCCACTCGGGCCGCCGACCGGGCATGCTGCAGCAGCATGAGGGAGAGGAGGGCGACCGCCTCCCCGTCCGGCAACAGCGTGACGACAAGCCTGGTCAGCCGGATCGCCTCGGCGGCGAGGTCGAGGCGCTGCACCCGCTCGCCGGACGACGCCGCGTAGCCCTCGTTGTAGATCAGGTACAGCACGGCGAGGACGCCCGACAGCCGCTCCGGCAGTGCCTCCGGCCCGGGCACCCGGTAGGGGATGCCGGCATGCGCGATCTTCGCCTTCGCGCGGACGATCCGCTGCGCCATCGCCGCCTCGCTCACGAGGAAGGCCCGGGCAACCTCTGGGGTGCTGAGTCCACCGACGGTCCGCAGCGTCAGCGCCACCCGTGACTCCAGCGGCAGCGCGGGGTGGGCGCAGGTGAAGACGAGCCGCAGCCGGTCGTCCCAGGCCGGCCCGTCGGTGGCCTCGTCGGCCGGATCCGGTGGTGTCCGCCCCGCCCGCGTCTGCATCACACCCAACTCCTGGAGCTTGCCGGCCTCGACGCCGCGGCGACGCAGCCGGTCCAGCGCGAGGTTGCGGGCCGCGGTCGTCAGCCACGCGCCCGGGGTCCGGGGGACGCCGTCGCGCGGCCAGGTGGTCGCCCCCCGTTCGAAGGCCGCCGCCGCGGCTTCCTCTGCCACGTCCCAGTCGCCGGTGACCCGGATCAGGGTGGCGACCACCCGCGCCCACTCCTGCTCGAAGGCGGTGCGGAGCGCGGCCGCGGTCTCGTCGTCCAGACCGGCGACCTGGCGGCCCTCGGGGCCGGTCAGCGCTCCACCCCGACTCGCGGCTCGAGCCGGCGGCCCCGCTCCGGCGCCTCCCGCTCGGCTCTCGCGACGTGGTCGTCCTCCGGGTCGAGCGGCCACAGGGGGCTGAGGACGATCGACCCGCCCCTGGCCATCGGGTGCGCCGCCGCGACCTCGATCGCTTCCCCGAGCCCGCGAACCTCGATCAGGTCGAGCCCGGCGATCCACTCCTTCGCCTCGGTGAACGGGCCGTCGGTGACGAGGACCCTGCCGCCGCGGTCGCGGACCTGGGTGGCATCGGCCGGAGGCCGCAGCACCTCGCCGAACAGCCGGACCCCCCGCCCGTCCATCTCCTCGACCCAGGTCTCCGGATCGTCCTGCCCACCGGTCTCGCCGAACGGGTCCGCGCAGACGAACATGACGTAGCGCTTGCCCTTCACGGGCCGATCGGCCAGGCCGGGCGGCACCACGCGCGCGCCCGGGTCGGCGTCCGGCCACCTCACGAATGGGCGCACCTCGACCGTCCCGAAGCGGGCCACCGGGTGCCGGGCGGCGATCGCGATCGCCTCGTCGAGGTCGCGGCAGTCGATGATGTCCAGCCCTCCGACCCATTCCTTCGCCTCGGTGAACGGGCCCTCGGTGGTCAGCGTCCGTCCCTCGCGCACCCGGACGGTGGTGGCGTCCTGGCCCGGCCTGAGGCGTTCGCCGAACTCGCTCACGCCGCGGGCCTCGACATCGGCGACCCACGCGGCGATGGTGTCGTCGGCCGGGTCGTAGGGCTGCGGGTCGGTGCCCTCGGCGTACAGCAGCAGGTATTCCATGGCGGTTCCTTCCTCTCTGCCCTGTCGACGAACGCGCCCGCCCGGCGTCGACACCTCGCCCGCGACCACGCTAGGCAAAGCTCCGCCGCCGCGAAAGGGGGGTGGCGACGCCGTCCTGCGGGCGCACAATGGGACCGAGGAGGCGCGATGCGCACGGCAGTCCTGGGCACCGGAACGGTGGGACGGGCGTGGGCGGCCCGGCTGGCGGAACTCGGCCACGAGGTGGTGGTGGGGACGCGGGACCCGTCCACAACGCTCGAGCGGGACGCAGGGGCGTGGGACGGGTTTGCGCTCGTGCCGTTCGCCGAGGCGGTCGTGGGCGCTGACCTGGTGGTGAACGCACTGAACGGACGGGCGGCGCTCGATGTGCTCCCGGCGCTGGCAGACGCCCTCGACGGCGTCGTCGTGGCGGACATCTCCAACCCGCTCGACTTCTCGGGCGGGTTTCCGCCGACGCTGTTCGTCAAGGACACCGATTCGCTGGGCGAGCAGCTGCAGCGGGCGCTGCCGCGAGCCAGGCTGGTGAAGACGTTGAACACGGTGACTGCCTCGCTGCAGGTACACCCACCGGCGGAGGGGACGGTGTTCGTCGCCGGCGATGACGCCGACGCCCGGGCGCTGATGACGCGCGTCCTGACAGAGGTCGGGCACTCCGATGTTGTCGATCTCGGTGACCTCGCCGGCGCGCGCGGGGTCGAGATGTACCTGCCGCTGTGGCTGCGACTGTGGCAGGTACTCGGGACCGCCGAGTTCACGATCAAGGTGGTGCGTCCGCCGTCGTGAGCGGGGTGTCGGCCGGGCTGCGTACAGTGCAGGCATGTCCTTGACGATCTCGACGGTGGTGTTCGACAGCGCCGACCCGGTTCCGCTGGCCACGTGGTGGGCCGAGCGGTTCGGCGCGGAGGTGACCGGAACCAACGACGGCTGGTTCGTCACCGTGGCCGGCGGGACGCTGCCGGTCGGCCTGGCCTTCCAGAAGGTGCCCGACCCGACGCCGGGCAAGAACCGGCTGCACCTCGACGTCCGGGCCGACGACCGCGCGGCGCAGGTGGAGCGCCTGCTCGCCGCCGGAGCGAGCCCGGTCGACGAGCACACCCTGGGCGACTTCACCTGGACCGTCCTGGCCGACCCGCAGGGCAACCAGTTCTGCGTCTTCACCCACTGAGGACGGGCGCTCGGACCCGGTTTGGAGTTGGGCGGGGGCTTCCCGGTATCCTCGTGCGCGGAGGATTCGCCTAGAGGCCTATGGCGCTCGCTTGGAAAGCGGGTTGGGTTCACGCCCTCACGAGTTCGAATCTCGTATCCTCCGCCACTTGACTAGGGGAAACGCTCCTTCCGCCGATTGGTGGGATGAGCGTTTCTGGCCCTAGTCTCAAGTTCTTGGTCTCAGTTGATGTCTTGCGATGCTGTTCGATTGGGACGGGGACGGACGATGGCGAACGGCGGTGGACGGCGGCGAAGCTCGGACTCGCACGGCGCTCGCCGCGAGAGCGGGTTGGGATTCATGGGTCCCTCGTCTTGTCCTCCGATCCGGCTCAGTTCATCATCCTCACCGACGGCCCATGCGGGTGGGTTTCGTGTCCTTCATGTCGACCGCAACTTATGCAGGATGAGCCGACAGTGATCTGCGAGTCCGAGTCAACTCCGGCAGGCCGCCGCAGTAAGCGGTCGGCTGCAACTCGCGACTCCCGGAGGAGGGCAGCGCTTGTCCCCTGGGCTAAACGCATGCCGGACCGTGGACGTTCCTCAGGACGCCAGGGCGGTCAGTCTGGGACGGGTTCAACGGCATCGGTAGGCTTGGGGTGTGACCGCGGGCGAAGACGATGTCCTGTTGAGGTACTTGGCGAACCCACCGGTCGTCGAGGCTGTCGGTGGCGTGTCGTTCCGGTCGCGGCCGATGGATGTCGTCGCCCTCGTGCGTGAGACGTCTAGGTGGGCTGCGGACTATCCGATTGTCACCTCACAGCCGCCACTGCCGCCGGAAAGACCTCTTGGCCAACCAGGCTCCGGCTTCGAGATGCAAATGCTCCAGGGAGTTGGGCCATCAAGACTCTGGTCGGTCTCAGAAGACCAGACATGGCTCGTGCAGACGCAAGAGGATCGACTGTTAGTCAACTGGAGGAAGGTGCCCACAGAGACCTCGTACGCAGGATTCAGTGCCTTGCGCGAGCGTCTTGTTGCGCTTCACGCACAACTCGAGCGACCGCAAGGTGCCGAACTGGCGCCACTGGTTGCTGAGTTCACCTACGTCAACCAGATTGATGCCGATGTGCGCGGTCTGCACTTGACGTACTCGATCTTCCGGAAGCCAGAGCGAAAGCTCCCTGGCGAAGTTGTCACCGAGCGATATGAAGCCGTCTCGCGAGTTGCCTCTGAGTACGGGACAGGGCAACTCACCGTTGCGATTCAGCCGACTCCAGGGGAGGCGCCAGCGACGATGCTCACGGTCACGACTAAGCTTTTTGCGGGACGGGTGCTCTCTGAGCCAGACTTCGCCACGCTCGTCGACGAGGCCCATGCCTCCTCCAAAGAAGCGTTCTTCGCTGTAGTGTCTGATGCCACAACGAGCCGATGGGAGGGAACGTCGTGACGCCGAGCCTCACCTTGGAGCGCCCTCTGGGATCGACCGACCTGTCAGAACTTGAGCAGATGCAGTTGGCGGCACTGTCTCTGCGCGTTGAACCTACGTCTGCCTACAACTCGCGCCACGCTCTTCTCAGTTTCGCTGCAACGAAGCTCGACGCTCTCGCGCGACGACAGAACGCACGGCTACGGGAGCCGTATGCCATCGTGCATCGCCTGATCGCGGCGCTCATCGGTGGTGGGTCTGCGACGCCCCAAATTGCGGACAATGGTGAGGGTGGGGTCGAAGTGTTATGGCTTGTCAACGCCACATCCTTGACGATCGATTACGAGGATGAACTCGAGATCCTCCTGACCGGTGTCCGTGCGGATGGTAGCCGCGCCTTCGCGCACACGCTGACGGCCTACTGGACTGAGAACGATAACGCCATCGCTGAGGCGCGGAGTTACCTGGCTGATCTGTCGTCAGGTGTCCGGCACGCGATTCCACTCAACTGAGTCCGAACTCCATGGCATCCGTTGCGACGACACCCCTTCTGGACGGAGGGGAGTTGGTCCGCCGATTCAACCCAGATGACCCCAGTCACGTTGACAACCTGGCGCGCGATGAGGGCAACGGCGAGGTTCGTCTTCGCGGTGGAGCGCTGCGATTCGATCTAGACGGTTGTTCGGTCTATCGCATTGAGGTACTCGCGACCTCGGGGCTGAGCATGCGAGACGTAGCTACACCGGAATACAGTGCGCTTGCGACAACGCGCGCTGAGCAAGTCCGTGCGGTCAGAAGTGGATTCGTCGGCTCCGCACATGAGTTCGAAGTTCACGCCAGCCCGCTCGCCCCGCCGCCGGAACACAACCCAGCGCATGCGTCTATCGTTCAGGTCGCGATCTATCCGTCGAACTCCAAGCGACGGCAGGCGGTCGACGCTTTGGCCGCCAGAGCGTTCGAGGTGGTTGACCTTCGTGGTGTCCAGGTCTGAGCTTGGGGTCGTAGTCGCGCCCGACGCGTCAGACCTCAGTTGGGCAGTTCGTGGCAGTCGACGGCTGCGCGCGCTTCAGGTCAGTCGGGGCGGCACCGGACACAGGCCGCAGAGGAAGAGTTCGCTCTACTTGCGCGGTAGGTTTCTGGCTGGCTCTCAACCAGCGCCCTCTGGTTCTGTCGGCTTGGGCAAGGCGTAGACGGCCTCGAACGCTGGCGGACGGCGCAAGGCACGGTCCGACCAACAGCAGGCACGGGGGTGCCGTGCTGTCCTGTCGGTCGAGGTGTTTCCAGTCCTTGTCTCCGTTGAGGCCGATCGCGGAACGCCTGGGCGCGGGCAGGATGGCAATGGTGCTCAGCCATGATCCCGCAACCCGCCGGTAAGATGCTCCGAGCGCCACGATCGAGAGGCAGCAAGTCCTTCCGACCACCGACCGCCCGTCCAAGGCCGGCTAGAAGAATGTCGCTTCGATCTGCTCGGACCCGGGTGCCGCTGTAGGAGAGGAATAGGCTCATGAACGCGGTCGGCGACCCCTTGGTGTGGCAGGTCCCTGATCTGCGATCGCCCAACCAGACGTCTCAGCTGGTCGCCAAGGTGCGCGAACAGGGCAACCGCAGGCTTGTTCTTGACCTGACCAAGACCGGCGCCGTCTATCCGAACGGCGCAGTGCCCTTTGCCGCCACTCTGGCATACCTAATGCACGAACGCTCGTTGCCGATCGAGTTGAGGTTCGCTCCCGGCTCTCAACTCGAGCACATTCTCACTCCGCTGACACTCGACGGATACGTTCGTGGCGATGCCACGTTGACCAACTCAGTCTGGATGTACGGCTCCGAGGCTGACGCGCAGCGACTCACAAGCATGTTCATGGACGCACTCACAGACCAGGTTGCGTGCGAGGAGGGTGTCATCGACTCCATCAACTGGTGTCTGTACGAGGTGCTTGACAACGTGTTTCAGCACAGTCAAGCAGACACTGGGTACGTCATGATGCAGCTTCACCGGGAACATCGCCGGTGCGCAGTCGCCGTCGCGGATACTGGCATCGGGATTCAGAAGTCGCTGGCGCTGACCCGGGCTGCGGACCTCGACATCCTCCGCGACCCGGGTGCGTCGATTGACCATTCACTGAAGAAGGGCGTGACAAGCAAGGGTGGGGAGAACCAGGGGAACGGACTGTTCGGCTTGAGGCGCGCTGTCGAGATCAACGGAGGATGGATGAACATCCGGTCTGGCTGGGGCGACTGGGCTTTGCGTGACGGCCAGATCTCCTTCGGAACTGATCGGACACGGCCACTGGCGGACAGCGAAGACCACCAATCAACTCTGGTTGATTGGCAACTCGATTGTTCCACCAAGGTGCGAATCGACGAGGCTTTGGGGTCGCGTGTGACCATGAGCAGCGAGTTCCTAGAGTCGATCGAGGACGAGTCGGGTGTCCATCGCGTGTCCGTACGGGAGATCGAGGAGTCGCTTGGATCTCGAAAGCTCGGCGCCGAGATTCGAACGAGACTCGTGAACTACCTCAGCGCTGGGGCGCGATTCGTTGTTCTCGACTTCAAAGGCGTTGGAGTGGTCTCCTCAAGCTTCGCGGACGAGGTTCTCGCCAAGCTCGCGGCCTCCTTGGGGGAACTGGAATACCGGCGTCGCGTGTTCATCGAGTCGGCGTCCGACACCAACCGTGCGCTCATCGAGACGGCGGTCTCCACGCGGCTGGGGTTCGGAGAGCGGCCCGAGGATTCCTAGTGCTCGTTACGCGACGCGATGGCACTGGAGCCCCGAGTTGGCGCGGCTGAATCGGCGTAGGGTGAAGGCACCGAGAGGCGCAGTCCGGACCTATTGAGCGATCCGAGGATTCGAACATCAGGCTCGAAGGTGGTCTCAGTTGTGGTCTCAGTTCGCCCGAACTCGGGGCAGCTCGTCGGGGTCCGCTGAAGGAACGAAGTGGCCTGTGACGGCCATGTACGGACAGCTGCGGATGGCGCTTGGCACTGTTGGAAAGCGGGTTGGGTTCACGCCCTCACGAGTTCGAATCTCGTATCCTCCGCGCTTGGAAATCGGCTCTGACTAGGCTTGATAGCCTGTCAGGGCCGGTTCTGTTTGGGGGTCGTTCCCTTGGCGGTCCCTTAGCAACCAGCGATTTCGGCGACTCGCCGGCAGCTCTTGGAGCTAGCCCAATGCCATCAACCCGGTCTGGAGCCTGCCGATGATCGATCCGAGGATGCCGGAGGCGAGAAGCCCTGAGCCGAGTGGGCCGGCCGGATCCGCAACCGGGCGGAGTCGACAGCAGACACACCTATCCGCTGAATCCAATCACGCTCGTAGACCTCACCGGCGAGGCGATGTGCCACGACGGAGAGAACAAGTGGAAGTGCATGGTTCGAAACGGGAACAAAGCGCACGCGCTGTTCGCAAGGTACAACAACGGGTTGAAGATGAAACGGTATCGCGCAGCGCCCTGGGCGCGGATCTCGGGAGCGTAATTCCCGATGGAAGGGTGGGCGAAGATCTCATCGAGGTCAAGCCGAATATCCCTGCCGCTCTCGAGGAGTGCCGGCGGACGGTGCGCATCAGCGGAGAGCCGTGTATCGCAGTGATGTGGTATCGCAGTAGGGAGCCTACAAGTACAGGGCTGTCGGGCGATACGAACCTGGCGCAGCGGGGGTCAAGGGATACGCTGCGGTTAAGGTCGCCAAGAGGGGTTGGCGTGTCGAGTTGAGCGGTCGCGCAGGAAGCAAAGGGGTCAAGGGCCTGCAGGGCTACCGATCCCCGGGACTCGGCGGGAGCGGTGGCGGCTCATTGCTTCGCGACTGAACAGGTAAGGAGCCCCATGAGCGCGTTCGACGAAGCCCTCCGTATCCTCGAAGCGGTGGTGGATTCCTCGCCCACGCTGCAGTATCGCGGGAGGTTGGCAGCGCAGTCGTTGCCCGACTCGGGGATGGCAGTCGCAGTGGAGGTGATTGAGGGCCGCACGCCGCTGCTTCGGGAGTCCTTCTCGGTGCCTGGGTCTTGGACCTTGCCAGATGACGGTCGCGTGACCCTGGACCACAAGCTGACGAGGGCCGTTCTCGGCTCAGCTGCAGCGGTCTCGGAACTGGTGGAGGCAGTGCGTGCGCGAGTTGCGGCAATGTCACACCCTCGGACGGCATATCGGACGGCGGTCGAAGTGATCGCCGGTCGGGAGGGGATCTTTCCTGAGAGCGATAGTCCTTTCCTGATGCGCCGCCTGGTGATTCTAGGGTATTTAGCGCGATTGCAGTTTGCCCCCGCCACGTTGGACCTCTACCACCTTGTGGCCAGCGACTTCTACAATGCTCTTTCTGACAGATTCGATCCAAACGCTAAGGTGTTCGCGGACCCTTCGACAAAGCTGGTCTTTGAGGATGGTCGGATTAGTCTCCTCGATGAGGCCGGTGAGTTGGAGCCAATCCGCGGCCGCGATCGAGCGGTTCCCCGAAAATACGACAATATGGTCCTTATCAGTCTGGGGCACGTGGCCCTGATGGCGACCGGTATTGATCTCGGCCCTCGTGGTGGGTGGGGGTAGCACTTCTCACGAGAGTGAGCGTCAGCGGCGCGCGTGGCGGTCGCGCTCGCTGGTCTGGCGGGCACAGAGAACCGCTTGGCTCCTTGGGCTCCGCCCGTCCCTCAACGAAGGCTGATCGCCGTGACTGTCTCCGCCTCCGTGTCGAGGACGTAGCCAGTCTCAGCTTGCGCGTCGATGGCGACTGATGACGCGTGTGCGTCCTGAAGGGTGCGGGAACCTCCAACGACCAGGTTTCGCTCGTAGAGGGCTCGGTCGGCGACGTACAGCCTGCCTCGCTCCCCATCCACGGCGATATCCGGCGCGCCGAGCGATCCAAACGCTGGCTTCTCCCATTCCTTGGTTTCGAGGTCGTACCGGTAGACGTTGCCGGCGGAGCGCTTCGCGACGTACAACTGGTTGCTCGACGCATCGAGGGCGAGCGAACCGGCCCGCGACCCCTTGATGCTCTTGAGGCGTTTCTGGTTGGCGGTGTCGAAGACAAGGATGTCGTCGGCCTCCCGGCACGTGACGTAGAGCCGATTCTTCTCGGGGTCGACGGCGAGATGGTCAGGGTGAGCCTCGGTCTTGAGCTTGGCTACTTGATCGCCGGTGGCGAGGTCGATGCCCAACACCCGCGCACCGTTGTAGTCAGCCACCCACAACACCCCTCGCTCCGGATCCACGGCAACCGCCGACGGACGCACTGACGTGTGGATTGTTTCGACGAGGTGCATCTGCTCGAGGTCGATCACCGACACGTCTTGGGAGTCGAAGTTGGCGGTGTAGCCGCGACGCGCAGTCGCGTCGATCGTGATTCCCATCGGTTGGCGGCCGACCCGGACGACGTTCGACGGCAGCACCTGGGTAGGTACCGCGGAAGCGCCTGGCGGCCCATTCGTAGCCTGCGGCCGGGGAGGCACACTTCCGACACCGCTCAGCAACCCGCTCACGAGGCTGAGCCCGACCGACAAGAACACGACGCCTGCTAGCGGCGCGATGAGCGCCACCGCGAGGGTCCGCCCGAACGAGCGGCGGCGAGCCGGTCGGCGTCCGTTCGTCGGTCGCGAGTGTTGAGCCTGGCGAGGACTCGCCGTGGCGCCACGCATCGCGACGTGGGTGGCCTCCCACGGCCGGGCCGGCACCATGCCTCGACAGCTGGGGTAGCGGGCGCACCCCCAGAACGCCTCCCCCTTGTGGGTGCCGCGACGCGCGCGCTGCAGCGCCATCGGTCCGGCGCACACGGGGCACAGGGGAGCGCCGACCTGCGGCGACGCGGTCGCCACACCGACCGGCGCTGTTCCGCCCAGCAGCGACGCGTTGGGGAGCTGTCCCGTGGTGACCAGTGCCAGGGTGGCCGGCCCGCCGACCAACTGGATGCCACTCTCCCGCGCGAACGCATACGCGTCTTCACTGAACCGGCCGGACGTCACGACGATCCCGCCGGACGCGCCATGATGGGCGATCAAGCCCCGCATTTCGCGGACCACCGACGCGCCAACCTTCCATGCCTTCCAGTGCTTGCACTGGACGAACCACCGTTCGCCGCCGCGAGTCAGCACCAGGTCGATCCCGCCGTCGGCGCCGTCCTGAGTTCGGGTCACACCAAACCCGTGCGCCTCGTACGCGCGCGCGACGAGGGCTTCAAACTGGCGCCAGTCCAGACCCCGAAGCCACTCAGCCCCCACCTCGGCCGTTGGGCCGGCTGGGGCTTGCGGTCCTACCGACACCCATTGCGTACCGTCCCACCGCACGTCCACGGTCACTCCCACGATCGCACGCGGCTCTGCCGCGGACCCGCCCCCTCACCGGCGATGCTAACGAGCTTGTATGACATCAGGGGAAGAAACCCGCAGCACCCAGGCCGGGAGGGCCCCCAGGTCAGCTCGGTGGAACAGGTGTTACGCGAATCGTCGCAGGCCGGGTTTCCGGGCTGGGGAACCAGGCGGCCGCAGCCGCGGACCGAGAGCGCTTGCAGCCGAGAGATCTCTGGACGGATGCGTGCCACCTTCGGAGGCCTGTCCAAATACTGCTCAGCTGGCTAGCGCCTGGAATCGGACGAATCGCTCCTTAGTCGGTCTCGCTCGGAGCAGGTCCGGACGCTCCCCGCGATCACGTGCGGAAGCGGCCCGTCACCCAGCCCCGACGAACGCGCGCGCAGGCGACCGTCGCAGCTCCGTGCGTCGGCGACCTCTCCGTTGACAGGAGTCTGATGCCGCCGCTACTCTCCAGTTAATCGTTTACGTAATCGTTTAGATGAAAGGGACGCAATGCCGCGCTCCGCGCCGACGTCGACACTGCACGGCCTCTCAAGACTCCGGGAGGGCCGCTCCGGGCGGGCCTCCAGTTGGGACCAGACGGGTCGGAACAAGGACTACTGGCTGATCGCACCGGGCACCACGGCCGTCCTCGCCGACCTGCGCGGCCCGGGCGCGATCACCCACATCTGGATGACCTCGTTCTGCCGGCGCCACATCGGCCCGAGCATCCAGGTGCCCGAACTGCACGCCGACGTCGCGCCGGTCACCGAGATGGAGAACGCGATCGGGGTCAACTGGGAGATCAACGACCCGGACTACTACCGCAAGGTCCTGATCCGAATCACATGGGAGGACTCCGGCAAGCCGGCCGTGCTGGTCCCGTTCGGCGACTTCTTCTGCCTCGGCCACGGCATGCCCGGTTCGTTCAACTCGGTGCCGTTCGTCGTCTCGTCCCGCCCGCAGGAGGAGGGCACGTTCGGCGGCACGGCGTCCATGAACTGCTACTTCACGATGCCGTTCAACCAGGCAGCGAAGGTCGAGATCATCAACGAGAACGACCTCCACGTGGGGCTCTTCTTCCATATCGACTACGATCTCTACCCGCGCGAGATCGACGATGTCGCCTACTTCCACGCCTCGTGGACCCAGGCAAACTCCAACCAGGGCTGGGGCGACGACATCGCCGTCAACACACCCGAGGTGAACTCCGTTCCCAATGACGACGCCCACAACTATGTGATCGCCGAGGTCCACGGACGCGGCCACTACGTCGGCTGCAACCTGTCAGTCGCGCACTTCCAGGGGTCGTGGTGGGGAGAGGGCGACGACGTCATCTACGTGGACGACTTCGAGAGCCCGGCGCTGATCGGCACCGGCAGCGAGGACTACTTCAACCATGCCTGGGGCATGCAACGCAACGCATCCCCGTATAGCGGCACGATCCTGCACGAGGGCGACACAGGCGGCTACCAGGTGTCCTACCGTTTCCACATCTCCGACCCGATCATCTTCAACTCCGGGATCAGGGTGACAATGGAGCACGGCCACGCCAACCACCTCTCCGACAGCTGGGCCTCCACCGCCTACTGGTACCAGGAGAAACCCGGATCCGACCTCACCGTCCCGCCGGCAGACCGGCGTCCCGCCCCCAAGAAGGTCTGGGACCGTCCGGCTGCGACCCGTCCCGAACTGAACGCTGACCAGTCCCAGGCACTGGAGACCTACCAGGAGCGCTGGCGGGTCGAGCAGGAAGTCCGCGCGGAGCTGCTCGCCAAGAACGCCGGACGGACGGCAGTCAACGAACGCGGCAACGTCGAGCAGGCCCGGGCCCTCCGCGCCGGCTACGACGCGATGAACGACAACAAGTAACCAACAACCACCGCACCACACACCACGGAGAGAGAGTGAAGTCAATGAAGATGACGCTACGCACGGCAGTGGCGCTGCTCGCGGCGACCACCGTCGCCGGGCTCGCCGGCTGCTCGGCCGCACCCGCCCCAAGCACGAGCACCGCCACGGGTGCCAGTTCCGCCCCCGCCGAGCCGGTGACCCTCGAGTTCTGGAGCTTCTACACCGGCGCGGAGGCGGACTTCGTCACCGACTGGGTGGAGCAGTACAACGAGTCCCAGGACGCGGTGACGGTCAACCACACCGCCGTCAGCCAGACCGAGTACACGACCACCCTGATCCCCACCGCGCTCGCCAACGGATCGGCCCCCGACATCCTCTACGTCGAGCCCGCGACGTTCACCAAGTACGCCGAGTCCGGTGCCCTGGCCGACCTGACCCCGTACTACACCGACGCCCTGAAGGCCGACATCCTGCCGGCCGTGCTCGACTCCGCCACCTACGACGGCACGCTGCTCGCGCTCCCGATGGAGCTGGAGACGCTCGGCCTGTTCTACGACGAGAAGCTGTTCGCAACCGAGGGCATCGCCGTCCCCAAGACCTGGGACGAACTGAAGTCGGCCGCCGCGAAGCTCACCACCGACGACCGCTACGGCCTCGTGCTGCCGGTCGAGGACAGCGGCTACACACTGTTCAACTTCTACCCGTTCATGTGGATGGCCGGCGCCGACGTCACCGACGGCAACGGCACCTATACCGTCGACACCCCGGAGATGGCCGAGGCCCTGGACTTCTGGGGATCGTTCACCCAGGCCGGCTCCAGCCCGTCCTCGCTGCAGATCGGGCCGTGGGACGTCGGCAACATCGCCAACGGCTCCGCCGCGATGCAGGAGTCGGGGTCGTACGCGATCAAGGCCACCGAGACCGACTACGCCGACGCCTCGATCAGCGCGGCCGCGCTGCCGGCCCCGACCGGTGCTGCGAGCATCACCGTCGCCGGTGGCCAGAAGCTGGCGGTGAACGCCGCCTCGAAGCACGTCGCCGAGGCCGCCGACTTCATCTTCTCCGCCTTCGGCAGCGACGACATCACGCTGGCGAGCAAGTGGGTGACCGAGGCGAAGTTCGCCTACCCGGCCCGCCAGTCGGTGATCGACGCCAACAAGGGCGTCTTCGACGAGGGCCTGCGGGCCAACTTCACGGCCTTCTATGGCACCGCCCGGCCGGAGCCCAGCTATCCGGCTGTCGTGACGGACGCCCTGCGCACCGCGCTGCAGGACGTCATGTTTGGTGGGATGAGCGGGGCGGACGCCGCGAAGAAGGCTCAGGCCGCGATCCTGGCCGGCTGATCCCCCGTTCCGCCGGCCGGGTTCCCGGACCCGGCCGGCGGACCCTCGCCCAGACCACCGCATCGCGACGTCAGCAAGGAGCTGTGATGCAGAACCCACGGGTACTGACCCGACGGCGACGTGAGTCGCTCGCCGCGGCCGCCTTCCTCGCCCCCGACCTGATCGGCCTGCTCATCTTCGTGCTGCTCCCGATCGCCTACGCGGTCTACGTCAGCTTCTTCGACTGGAACCTGATCGCCGACATGGAGTTCGTCGGGCTGGCCAACTACGAGCGGATGCTCACCGACGCCGACTGGTGGGCGTCCATGGCCAGGACCCTGCAGTTCGCCGCGATGTACGTCCCACTGCTGTTCGTCCTGTCGCTCGGCCTCGCCGTGGCGCTCACCGCGCTCGCCGGAGGCACGGCGGCGAATCTTCGCTCGGCCTACCTGCTGCCCTTCGCCGTCACCTCGGTGATCGCCTCAACCCTGTGGATGTTCCTCTACAACGAGAAGCAGGGCTATCTCAACGCCGTCCTCAACTTCTTCGGCATCCCCGACCAGAAGTTCATCGGATCGCCCTCCCAGGCCATGATCTCGATCGTCGTCGTGGTGATCTGGACGAACCTCGGCTACACCTCCATGCTCTTCTTCGCCGCGATCAAGGAGATCCCGGCCAGCCTCACCGAGGCCGCCCGGCTGGACGGGGCCGGGGCCTGGCAGAACTTCTTGCGGATCACGCTGCCGCTGATCCGCCCGACCACCATCTTCGTCGTCGTGACCTCGACGATCGCGGCCTTCCAGATCCTCGACATCATCCTCGTGATGACCGGCGGCGGGCCCGCCGACGCCACCAATGTCGGCGTCCTCTACATCTACCAGCGATCCTTCGAGCGCCTCGAGATGGGCTACGGCTCCGCACTGTCGGTCGTGATGTTCGCGATCCTCCTGGTCATCTCCCTCGTACAGCTCCGGCTGTCCCGCAGCAGCAACCTGGACGGCTGACCATGAGACCCCGCAACCTCATCATCGGCACGATTCTCGGCCTCGGGGCGCTCGCCCTGGTCGCGCCGATCGCGATCCTGTTCCTGAGCAGCTTCAAGACGAAGGCCGACGTCTTCACCATCTCGTTGGCGCCAGACACCTTCACCCTTGACAGCCTGGCCGCTGCGTTCACGCCGGGGCTGGTGCGAGCGCTGCTGAACTCGCTGCTGGTTTCGACGGTGGTCACGGTGGTCGCGATGTTCCTCCACGCGCTGGCCGGCTACGCCCTCGCCCGGTTCGACTTCCCGTTCAAGCGCCAGACCTTCGTCGTCATCCTCGGCAGCCTGATGATCCCCATGACGACGATGCTCGTTCCCCTGTACATGATCGTGCGGCAACTGGGGCTGACCAACAGCATGCTCGGCCTGATCCTGCCGCTGCTGTTCAACGCCTACGGCATCTTCCTGTTCCGGCAGTTCTACCTCGACTTCCCCAAGGAGCTCGAGGAGGCCGCCGAACTGGACGGTTGCGGCCGGTTCGCCACCTTCATCAGGG
>JAVHXR010000257.1:3837-4701 GCA_031119515.1 Propionicimonas sp. | reverse complement strand
AGGCTGACCTGATCGACGGCCTGTGCCCGTCGTGCACCGCAGCGACTTCCCCGACCAGCCTCACGGCGGACTGACGTCGTGAGCGCCGACCGCCCAGCTTGGCCACAGACGGCCGAAGCTCTGATGCGATCGCGTTTCGGCAGCATTCCGTGACGGCGACGCCGAGTGGCTGCTCTCCGACCCGGGTCGAATCTGACACTGACAGGGGAGTCTGACAGCGTGACACAGTTGAGCGGTGTGATCGCGTTTGGCACTGCAGCCCTGGCCCGGGCTGCTGCGACTACCAGCTGCTGTCGGGGGTTCCTGCAATGCTGAGCTGGTGATCGAGCGGCCGGTTGACTTTGGGCGGCAGCGGTCGCATGCGTTGCGGAACATGCGGCCACGAGTGGCTCGTCACCGACAATTGGCTGGATCGCTTCGATAAGGGGCTTGAACCGTGCCCGGAGTGCGGTACCGATTGCCGGGGCGAGGATCGTCCCGACTTCTGCGCGAGACCAGATGACCCTGCGCACGACAACACGGCAGTGCTCCGTTCCTACTGGTACCACTCGTCGACTCACCAGGACTGGCCGGACAGGAACTTCGACCCCGCCAGGGACTTCACGGAAGACACCAGGCGACGGATGGAGTCCATGACAGGGCCGGGATCCGTCGAGCGGTGGACAGCGCGGCAGAAGGCGAAGGCACTCCACATCGGAACCTACGAGGCCGCGATCGAGAACATGGTCAGGCGCAAGGCCGACCAGAGTGGTTCCGGTGAACAGTTCTTCCTGTACCGCGTGGAGCTCAGCCCCGACTGCGTGATCGAGCCAGGCGTCCACAAGGAGCCCACCAACTTCGTCGGCGACGCCCACCTTGCAGATG
>JAVHXR010000257.1:0-3827 GCA_031119515.1 Propionicimonas sp. | reverse complement strand
GCCTCTACCAGCGCATCCTTGCAGAGGTCGAATATCCGCTGGTTCTGGCATCCATGACGGCCACTCGCGGCAACCAGATCAAAGCTGCCGAATTGCTCGGACTCAACCGCAACACGCTTCGCAAGAAGATCAGGGAACTGGGCGTCAACGTGTACCGGTACGTGAACGTCCACGAGGACCCTTCCGGTATCTCTCTCGCCGTCAATACGACCGCCATTCACGCCGTCCAGAGCATCCCAGTGCCGCTACCGGTGGACCCGGGCAACTCGTGGATCGTAGACGCCACAGCGCGCCTCAGGAATGCTGCCTTGATGCCTCCGATCCAGCCGAAGGGGATATTCCGGAAGCTGGGCGCCAAACCTACTTCGGCACTCGTTGCGGAGGCTCTCAAGATCGAACGTGAGGCCGCCTCCAGACTGCCGTTCACATTGAGGACAAGGCTCGACGCGGGCTTCGACGAGGCAGCCTTCGCAGCAGACCCGACAGCATTCGCCGCGAGACTTCTCGGGCTGACACTGCTGGTCACAGAGTTCCAGGCTGTGCTTGACGCCCTCGCCGTGCGGCAGTGGCGTGTGGTCTAGCGGCAAGCGGGAGGAACACCTCCGGATCGGCGATACACACCGTCGTCACATCGTCATGCCCGAGCGGTCAGCTCGCTCCATCGTGACCATCGCCGGGTTCACCTGCAGTCCCTTGGGAGCGGGCGATTTGTGGTTCCCCCTTCACCGGGTCGGACTGCTGGATCGCGCGGAATCGGTGTCGGTTCAGTTCGGCGTCCCAGCTGCGCAGGGCCGTCTCGAACCAGTTGCCGTAGGCGCGGCGAACCTGAGCGTGACCCTGCTTGGCCAGAGCGGCAAGTACCTGATCGAGGCTGTCCGGTGCGGCGTTGTCGGCATCGACCAGGAGGGCGATCGCGGGCGGGTGTCGGTCACACGCGAACAGAGCCGTGTCGGTGCCGTCAGTGCCGGGTCGCCAGCCTCAGGTGCTGGCGGCTAGCCGTCCACCTCTGTGCCGAAACTCGACGACTCCCGTGTGACCGTCAAGGGCTCTTCGCTGCCTTCTTCATGCACGAAGAAGGGAGTCCGCAATGGAACCTCCGAACACTCGCGAGTGGACCCGCGTCCCGTTGCCCGACCGGGACCTCTTGGCCGAGCAGCTGCTGAGCGAGCTTGAGTTCGCCGTCTTGCTGGCGCCGGACGATGAGCCGATCGTGCGGCTGCGGGCGATGTGGGACGACCTGAAGAAGGGACAGGTTCGGTGAGCCGGCGGGATGCCTCGAAGGAGGAGTGGCAGGCCGCCCGTCGAGAGACGCTCGAGAGGATGCATGCCGACCTGGCATCGAAGGTCGGGTCGATGGATTCGGTGGGGGAGTGGCAGGCGTGGTTGAGGTTCACGCAGAGCTTCCACCGCTACTCATTCAACAATTCCGTACTTATCTGGCTCGCCCGGCCAGACGCTACTGAGGTCGCCGGCTATCGGGCGTGGCTGGCCCGTGGGAGGCAGGTTCGTCGTGGAGAGAAGGCGATTCAGGTGTTCGCGCCAGTGACCCAGCGGGTGCCACGGCTCGACGCGGCAGGCAACCCCGTGTACGACGCGGACGGCAAGCCGGTGACGGAAACCCGCATGGTCGGAGTGAAACCCGCAGCCGTCTTCGATGTGAGCCAAACAGATGGTGTGCCGTTGCCTCAGCAGCCGGAGGTGGAACTGCTGAAGGGGGAAGCGCCGATCGGCCTATGGGCCTCGTTGGTCGGCTACTGCGAGTCCAGGGGCTACGCAGTCTCGCGCGGTGAGTGCCAGGGCGCGAACGGGGTGACCAAGTTCGACACGAAGGAGGTGATCGTTCGCCCGGGCGTCGACGACGCCCAGGCCGTGAAGACCCTCGCGCATGAGGCCGCTCACACAACGCTGCACGAGAATCTGGCCGACCGGACGTGCCGCGGGCTGATCGAGGTGGAAGCAGAGAGTGTCGCGTTCCTCGTCCTTGCTGCGCACCAGGTCGATAGCAGCCAGTACACGTTCAACTACGTCGCCGGCTGGGCACACCAGGCCAAGGCGCTCGACCGCGACGGGCCGAGCATCGAGGAGATCGTGCAGGCCACCGGTCAGCGGGTGATCACTGCCGCCGACCAGATCCTGAACGTGACCCGGCCTGGCCTTTCGGCTACCGAGGTTGCGGTCGGGTCGCTGGCAATGGAGATCGAACCGAAGGTCGAGCGTGCCCTGCAACCGGTGCCGGCGATGGCAAGCGAACGGCCGGCGTCGCGTCAGCACTTCCTGCCGGGCTTGGCCGTGCTGCCGCCGCTGTACTCGCCCGATCACGGGCCGACGATCGGACGGTGACGCGATGGTCTCGCAACGTGAACGCCGCGCCGATCCTTACCCGTTGACCTGGGAGATCCCGGCGGCGATCTTCGCCGGGTCGCTGCTGGCTCTCGTCCTGGGCGTCCACCTCGGACGCGGAGCGGCGAACCTCGCCGCGGGCGCAGGCTGGGCCTGGCCCGCTCCGACCCGACTGTTCCCCAGTGCGATCGGCGTCCTCCAAGGCGACGCGGCTGCTGGCCTCAACCGAGTCGCCCCGCTCGCCACTCCAGATGCACTGCTGGTGTGGGTGTTCACGGTCGAGCTGGCCGTCATGGCTGCCTACGTGGTCCTGATCTGGCTATGCCTGCACCGCTGGGGTCCGAACCGCACCCTCGGAGTGGCGTCCGTAGATGAAGCCCGCCGATTGCTCGGCCGCCAACGGCTGTACGCAGCCCGGAAGGTGATCCGACCCGATCTGTACGGCAGGAAGGCGAAGCCATGAGGCGACCCGATCCCAGCCAGGTCGGCTGGCAGATCGGCCACGCCAAAGAACCCCGCGGCGCCGGCGAGCTGTGGTGCCGTTGGGACCGCACCGCCGGCGTCGTCGGTCCGCAGGGCTCCGGCAAGACCCTCGACCTGCTCATCCCCGCACTGCTGGCCGCACCCGGAGCCGCGCTGGTCACCCTGACCAAGGCCGACGACCTGCTGCTGTCGCTACCTGCCCGCTCTGACGGTGATCGTCCGTGTGTCGTCCTTGATCCGTTCAGCCTCGCTCCGGGCCTGCCCGAGCTGGTGTGGGATCCGATCGTCGGCTGCCTCGACCCGCTGTTGGCCGAGCGGCGCGCGAAGGCATTCACCGCGGGGACGATCAGCTCAACCATCGCCTCCGGGCAGAGTGACCCTGCTGCCAGGTTCTACGCCGCGGAGGCTGCCAAGGTCATCCAGGCGTTCTTCCACGCCGCCGCTCTCACGGGCCGCACGATCGAGGACGTCCTGGAATGGATCGCCCACCCCACGGGCGCGACCGAGCCCGGCGAGATCCTGCGCGAACACCCGCACGCCGCCCGCTTCTGGGCAGGGCTGCTTCACGGCGCCCTCAACGGCGACCACCGCACCGTCGGCAACACCATCACTACCTGCCAGCAGGCGCTGGCACTGTTCTTCCAGCCGGAGATTCGGGAACGCTGCGTCCCGTCGGAGGCTCGTCCGGCGACCGACGTCGCTGACGTGATCAAGCGGGGCGGGACTTTCTACCTGCTCGGACGCGAGGACCCCTACGCGTCCGCCTCGCCACTCATGACAGCGATCACCGAGCACGTCCTCGATACCGCCCTCGTCCTGGCCAGCCAGTCGGAGTGGGGACGGCTGTGTCCACCCATGCTCGCTTGCCTGGACGAACTGCCGTCCACCGCCCCGCTACCGACCCTGCGAACCCGGATGGCCAACGAACGGGCGCTCGGGATCTCGTTTGTCTACGCCGCGCAGACCTGGCGCCAATTGACGTCGATCTTCGGCCAGGACGAAGC
>JAVHXR010000256.1 GCA_031119515.1 Propionicimonas sp. | reverse complement strand
CCGCCGGGGTGGCCGAAGCCGCCGCCGACGTCGCCGCGTTCGCCGAGTGGTTCCGCGCCGAGGTGATCGTCAGCTACGACGACAGCGGCGGTTACGGCCACCCCGACCACGTGGCCTGCCACTGGATCGCGCTGGCGGCCGCCGGCCTGGCGGGGGCAGGGTTCGTCGAAGTGCTCTCCGAGACCGAGCCGGACACGGCGCCGATCACGCTCGACCACCACCGGGACCGGGTGCGGGAGGCGCTGCTGCGCTACCCGAGCCAGCTCGGCATCGAGGGCGGCGAGGTCGTCCACGTCGGCGGCCAGCGGCATCTGATCCCCACCGACCTGGCGGTGCGTGACGTGCCGACCGGATGGCATCCGTGAACCGGCCACGCCGGGTGGCGGTGGTCGGCGCCGGGCCTTCCGGGCTGTTCGCCGTGCAGTCGCTGCTGGCCACCGCCCCGTTCGCGGTGGAGGTGGACGTCTTCGACCGGCTGCCGACCCCGTTCGGGCTGCTGCGCTACGGCGTCGCCCCCGACCACGACAGCATCAAGGGGATAGCCGACGTCCTGGCCCGGGTGTTCGACTCCGAACGGGTGCGTTTCCTCGGCCTGGTCGAATTGGGCCGCGACGTCACCGCGGCGGAGCTCGTCGCCTCCTACGACGCCGTCGTCTACGCCGCCGGAGCCAGTGAGGACCGCCGGATGGAGATCCCCGGCGAAACCCTGCCGGGCAGCCGCTCCGCGCGCGAGTTCGTGGCGTGGTACTCCGGCCACCCCGACGCGTCCCCGCAATCCCTGCACCGCGTCACCGCCGCCGCTATCGCCGGCGTCGGCAACGTGGCCATCGACGTGGCCAGGATCCTGCTCAAGACCGCCGACCAGCTGGCGCCCACCGACATGCCCGCCCCTGTGCTGGCCGAACTCGCCGGCGCCGACGTCCGTGACGTCTGGGTGATCGGGCGACGCGGCCCGGAGCACGCCAGCTTCACGACCCCCGAACTGCGCGAACTCGTCACCACCGACGGGGTCGCGGTCGACGTCGCCGGTGCCGACCTGACGGCGATCCAGGACGCCGACCTCGACCGCCGGACGCGGGCGAACGTCGTTGCGCTGCGGGACGCCGCGGCGCGTCGGGTGGCGGACCCACGGGCGCGGCTGCACTTCCTGTTCTGGCACCGGCCGGCCCGGATCGTCGGTGCCGGCCGGGTCGAGCACCTGATCCTGGAGCGGACGGTGGCCGCCGGCCCGGGCGCCGTCGCCGGCACCGGGGAGGCCGCCACCCTCGACGTCCAGCTGGTGCTGCGCGCCATCGGCTACCGCGGGATCCCGCTGCCGGGGGTGCCCTTCGACGCCGCCACCGGACGGATCCCGAACCTGGCCGGCCGGGTGTGCGAGCCGGACGGCACGCTCCGTCCGGCGGAGTACGCCGTCGGGTGGATCAAGCGCGGCCCGATCGGGGTGATCGGCACCAACAAGGCCGACGCCGCGGAGACTGTCGCCCACCTGGTCGCCGACCTCGCGCAGGCGGCCGAACGACCCCTCGCCGACCTGGCTGCCACCCTCGCCGAGCGTGGCTTCGCACCCTCCACCCTCGCCGACTGGGAACGGATCGACGCAGCCGAGCGGGAACGCGGCGAGGCAGGTGGCAGGGCAAGGGCGAAGATCGACGCCTGGCACGAACTGCTCGACCTCGTCCGGCTCGGACGGGCTGGAGGTCCGCCGTCGGTCGCCGACCGCCGCTGACGCCTGCCCGCGTGCGAGAATCGGCGGGTGATCAAGCACATCGTGATGTGGAAGTTCGCCGACCAGGCCGAGGGTGCCGACAAGGCGTCCAACCTGGCAAGGGTCGCCGCCGACCTGGCTGCCTTGTCGGACGTCGTGCCGGGCATCGGCGCCTTCGACGTGGCCGTCGGAGCCGATCCGCTCGAGCACACCTACGACCTGGTGCTGTACAGCGAGTTCGAGTCGGTCGAGGCGCTGCAGGCCTACGCCACCCACCCGCGGCATGTCGCGGTGGCGCAGTTCATCGGCAGGGTGCGCACCGAGCGTGCCTGCATGGACTTCGAGGTGCCCGGCGCGCCGGCCTGACGCGGCAGCGCCCCGATTCGGGGGCGTGCGGCGGTGCCCTCTACGATTGAGCCCGATTGCCCGGGTCAGGGCGACGGATCGTGGAGGAGAAACGCGATGGATTCGGTGAGCCGCCGGACCCTCATGGTGGGAGCCATCGGCGTGGCGGGTGCCGCCGTCGCCGGGCCACTGCTTGCCGGCTGCACGCCGCAGGCCTCGGCCGACACCCCGGACGGGCCGGGCACCACCGCCCCGTCGTCGGGCACCCCCTCCGAGACCGCCACCCCGACCCCGACCCCGACCGGCGATCCGCGGCCGCGCTGGCCGCTGACCGGCGAACTGCTGGACGACCCGGCCGACGCCGAGCGCGCCGTCGTGGCGGTCAAGGTGCCCGACAACAAGGGCGAGCACCCGCAGGTCGGCATCGAGGACGCCGACATCGTCTTCGTCGAGCTCGACGGGTACCCGGCGGCGCTGCTGCAGAGCGGCACCCGTCTCGTCCCGGTGTTCCACTCCAGGTACGCCGGCGACGTCGGCCCGGTGCGGTCGATCCGCCCGGTCGACATTCCGCTGCTCTCCCCGGTCAACGCCATCATCGGCAACACCGGCGCGGCCGGCTGGACCCTGAAGTACTTCAAGAAGAACGCCAAGGGGCTGGACTACACCAAGACCTACATGGCCACCAAGGGCACCGGGTCGTACTCCATCGACGGCGGCCGGGTGCGCACCATCAACGGCCAGAAGTACTACGACCGGGCGGTGCTGTGTCACCCCAGGCAGCTGGCCAAGCAGAGCAAGATCAAGACCACCCCGCAGGTGCTCTACTTCCCGTTCGCCACCGGGGACGAGAAGCCGAGCACCGAGGTGTCCGGCAAGGCCGCCAAGACGGTGTCGGTGCCCTGGAAGAAGGGCGACACCTACAACATGGGCTACTCCTACAGCGAGAAGCAGGGCAGGTACCTGCGCTCGACGCCGTGGGGCAAGCACGTGCTGAAGGACGGCACGCGGGTCAGCACCGACAACGTGCTGGTGATCCAGGCCAAGCAGCACTTCGCCCACCACGAGCCGTTCCACGACGTGACCGGCAAGAAGGGCACCTTCTACTACTTCCACGGCGGCAGGTACGTGAAGGGGACCTGGAGCAAGGCCAAGGACGTCGACTCGCTGTTCGTGTTCACCCTCGACGACGGCACGCCGCTGAGGATGGCACCCGGGAAGACCTTCGTCGAGCTGCCCCAGGTGAAGACGAAGATCGGGATCAAGGCCTGACCCGACCCCGGCCCGGCGGTGTCGCCGCACCGCCGGCATCGTGCCATGCTGGGAGAACTCCCGATTCGCCACCCGTGACGGAGAATTGATGACTGAGCAGGACGTCGCCGAACCCAAGAAGATCCTCTTCCTGTTCTCCGACACCGGCGGCGGCCACCGGTCGGCGACCGAGGCGATGATCGAGGCGCTGGAACTGGAGTTCCCGGGCCGGTTCGAATCCTCCAAGGTCGACTTCTTCCGCGAGTACTACCCGACTCCGCTGAACCGTGCCCCCGAGATCTATCCCCCGATGTCGCGGGTGCCGCAGGCCTGGGGGTTGTCCTGGAAGGCGTCCAACAGCCGCTCCCGGACGAACGTGCTCAACGACCTCAGCTACCCCTACCTGCGCAAGGCCGCCAAGCGGCTGGTGCGCGAGAATCCCGCCGACCTGATCGTCTCGGTGCACCCGCTGGTCAACAGCCACCTCGCCCGGGCGATGCGCAAGTCCCCGCGTCCGTTCATCACGGTCGTCACCGACATGGTCTCGACGCACGCCTTCTGGTACGACCGGCGGGCCGACCTCGTCGTGGTGCCGACGGAGGCTGCCCGGCAGCGCGGCATCAGGTTCGGCATCCCGGCCGGCAACCTGCGGGTGATCGGGCTCCCGGTGGCGGAGCGGTTCCGGCAGCCGCTGCCCGACCGGGACGCGTGGCGCCGCGAGAGGGGCTGGCGGACGGACCGCCCTGTGATCCTGGTCGTCGGAGGCGGGGACGGCATGGGCGGTGTCAAGCGGATGGCCAAGGCGCTCAACGAGGCCGACCTGGAGGCGACGCTGGTGGTGGTGTGCGGTCGGAACGAGGCACTCAAGGAGGACCTCGAGGCCGTCGACTGGGCGTTGCCCACCCACATCTACGGGTTCACCCGCGAGATGCCGGCCTTCATGCGGGCCTCGGACATCATGGTGACCAAGGCCGGCCCCGGCAGTATCAGCGAGGCCTTCCTGTGCGGTCTGCCGATTGTGCTCTACGCCCGACTCCCCGGCCAGGAGGACGGCAACGTGAACTACGTCCTCGACGGCGGCGCGGGGGTGTGGGCGCCCCGCGGCGGCGACGCGCTGGCCACGATCCGGCACTGGGTGGACAACCCGGCCGCCCGCGAGGTGGTCGCCGAGGCGAGCCGCCGACTTGCCCGTCCGGACGCCGCCCACCAGATCGCGCGCCTGATCGCAGAGCAGGTCGGCGTCCTGCCCTGACCCCTGGACCGGCGTCGGGGCTTGTCCCGGTCGGCTAACCTCGGAGCCCGGAGCAGGTATGGACGAGACCAAGAAGCAGCAGCCGGTGAGCACGGACCCCGAGGACAAGCAGCCGGTGAAGCTGGAGTTCTCGGTACCCCAACTCGTCGGC
>JAVHXR010000255.1:1650-4717 GCA_031119515.1 Propionicimonas sp. | reverse complement strand
GCCTGGGTGACGGCTTCCATGATGGCCAGCCGGGCGGCCGGCTCCAGCGCGATGCCGACCCGTTCGGCGGCGTCGCGACCCTCCTGGCCGCCGAGTTCGGCGGCGGCGCGCAGGCTTGCGCGCAGCTTCTCGATGTAGGGATCGATGTTCATGACACCATGATGACATCATATTGATGTCATCGCAACCCCATCGTGATGTCGCGGCAGTGCGAGGCCCCCGGCCGCTATCCTGCGACCGTGCCCAGCTACACCGCCGCGAGTGCCGTCGCCGACTTCCAGCGCAACCACGCCCTGGTCACGGCGCGGATCGAAGCGGCCTGCGAGCGGGCCGGCCGTGACCCCGCCGGCGTCCGGTTGCTGCCGGTGAGCAAGACCGTGGACGAGGCCAGGATGCGGGCGGCCGTCGCCGCCGGGATGACCGGCTTCGGCGAGAACAAGGTGCAGGAGGCGAAACGGAAGTCGGCCGCCCTGGCCGATGTTCCCGGGCTGTCCTGGTCGCTGATCGGCCACCTCCAGACCAACAAGGCCAGGGACGCGGTCTCGTTCGCCTCCGAGTTCCAGGCGCTCGACAGCCTCCGGCTTGCCGAGGCCCTGGACCGCCGCCTCGATGCCGCGGGACGCCGGCTCGACGTCTTCGTCCAGGTGAACACCTCCGACGAGGAGAGCAAGTACGGGCTCCCGCCGGACCAGCTCACCGGCTTCCTCGACGAGCTCCCGAGGTTCCCCTGCCTGCGGGTGCGCGGGCTGATGACGCTGGCGGTCTTCAGCCCGGATCCGGACGCCGTGCGCCGCTGCTTCGTCCGGCTCCGCAGGCTGCGCGACCAGGTGCGCGACGGCGCCCCGGACGGGGTCGGGCTGGACGAGCTCTCGATGGGGATGTCGGGCGACTACGAGATCGCTGTCGAGGAGGGCGCCACTGTGGTGCGGGTGGGCCAGGCGATCTTCGGCTCCCGTCCGACACCCGACGCGCTCTACTGGCCCAGGGACGGGGTCTGAACCCACTCCACCGCCGACCCGGCGAACCTGCCGAAGTCCGCGACCGCGGCGGCGACGCCGGCGGTCTCGGCGTCCGACCACTCCCGGGTGGCCTGCGTGAACAGCCGGGCAGGCCTTCCCCTGCCGTCGCGGTCGTAGGTCCAGTGCCCGACCAGCCGGCCGTCGGACAGGACGGCATGGAAGTACGTGATCGGCACCCCCTCCCCCCACGCCAGGCCGCCGAGCAGCACGTCACGGGTCTCGAAGTACCCCATCACCAGCTCGTCGAGCCCCTGGACCAGGTCCACGCCACCGGGCGTCGACGGCGGCTCTCCCGCGGCGTGCCACAACGTCCGGCCGCCGGACTCGAGCGACTCCACTCCGGCGTCGGCCGTCGCTGACCGCGCCTCCGCCAGGGTCAGGCTCGCCCAGCCGGCCAGGTCACGGACCGACGCCGGACCGTGCGCGGTGAAGTACCGCCTGGCCAGTTCGACCAGCGCCTCCTGCCGGGTCCGGCCGTCCGGCGCCGGCGTCCGTTCGTCCACCAGCGCATAGGTCTGCTGCCTGCCACGCTGGACGCCGCTGCACACCAGCCCTTCGAGTTCGGCCCACATCACGGCGTACGCCAGCCCCTGGCCGGTCAGCGGCAGGCCGGCGGCGCCGAGCGCCTCGCCCAGCTCGGCCCTGGTGCGGTGGCGCCCGCCGGCCAGTTCGGACTCGACCACCCGGGCGACGATGCCGAGGGACTCCCCCGCCAGCCCCCAGCGCCGGTAGATCGGCGCGTTCAGGCGGTGGACGCGGGGTGCCGTCGCGGTGAGCAGCCAGCGCAGGTCGGACGCGCCGACGAAGTGCCAGGTCGGCCGCAGCAGGTGGGTCCGCAGCACCGCGCCGGCATCGCACTCCGCCCGGACCGCTGCCTCGGTGAGGCCGCCGGCGCGCTGCGACAACGCCCAGGACGCGGGCAGCAGGTCCTGGCCCTGGCTGGCCGCGAACCGTTCGAGCACCCCCGCGGCGCTCCCCGGGCGGCGTCCCCGTACCAGCTGGTTCCGCATCCGCCAGCGGGCGATCGTGGCGTCATCCATCGGGCTAGATTAGCGAGCATGAAGACCTTCACCCTGTCTGGGACCGACCTCGTCGTGCCGGCCGTCGTCGCCGGGATGATGCGGATCCAGGAGCTGCCGGACGCCGACGTCCGCGTCCTCTACGACACCGCCCGCGAGGCCGGCATCGACTTCTTCGACCACGCCGACATCTACGGCTCGGACCCCTTCCACGGGTGCGAGCGGCGGTTCGCCCAGGCCCTGCAGCTGTCCGCCGCCGAGCGCTCGGAGATCGTGCTGCAGACCAAGGCCGGGATCGTGAAGGACGGCCCGTACTTCGACTTCTCCCACGACCACCTGGTCGAGCAGGTGGACGGCTCCCTGGCGGCGCTGGGCACCGACTACCTCGACATCCTGCTGCTGCACCGGCCGGACGCGCTGGTCGAGCCGGAGGAGGTCGCGCGGGCCTTCGATGAGCTCTCCGCGGCCGGCAAGGTCCGCCACTTCGGGGTCTCCAACCACACCCCCGGCCAGATCGAGTTGCTGAAGCGCTCCGTCGACCAGCCGCTGGTGGTCAACCAGGTGCAGCTGTCGATCACCCACGCCCCGCTGGTCACCCAGGGCCTCGCGATGAACATGGCGACCCTCGACCAGTCGGTGGACCGCACCCTCGGCACCCTCGACTACTGCCGCCTCCACGACATCACGCTGCAGGCCTGGTCGCCCTACCAGGCCGGGTTCTTCAACGGCCCCTTCCTCGGCAACCCCGACTACCCGGAGCTCAACGCCGTGATCGACCGGCTGGCCGCGAAGTACGGTGTCGAGCCCGAGGGGATCGCCGCCGCCTGGATCACCCGCCACCCCGCCCGGATGCAGGTGGTGCTGGGCACCACCACCCCCGCCCGGGTCCGGGCGGCAGCGGCCGGGTCGGACGTCGTCCTCACCCGCCCCGAGTGGTACGAGCTCACCCGGGCCGCGGGGCACACGATCCCGTAGCCCTCACCGACAGCCACGCCCCGGGGGCTGGCCCTCACCGACAGCCACACCCCG
>JAVHXR010000255.1:0-1550 GCA_031119515.1 Propionicimonas sp. | reverse complement strand
AGGGCTGGCCCTCACCGACAGCCACGCCCCGAGGGCTGGCCCTCACCGACAGCCACGCCCCGAGGGCTGGCCCTCACCGACAGCCAGCCCTACCCACCGACAGCCACGCCCCGGGGGCTGGCCCTCACCGACGGCCACGCCCCGGGGGCCGGCCCTCACCGACAGCCACGCCCCGAGGGCTGGCCCTCGACGGCGTCCGCGATCACCACACCAGCGAGGCCACCCCGAGGACCGCGGGGATGGTCACGATCGCCGCGAGGGTCGACAGGGTGAGCAGCCGGGTCGGGAACCGGGTGTCGCGCTCGTACAACACGCAGAACATCACCAGGAAGGCGCCCACCGGCGCGCTGATCGCGATCAGGGTCGCCATCTTGGCCGTCGGGTCGAGCGGTACCAGCGTGAACAGGGCGACGAAGACCGCCGGGACGGCAAGGTTGCGGGCCGCCGTCCCCAGCCAGGCATCCCGGTCGCGGAACACCGAACGGACGCCGATCGCGGCCAGGTTCGCGCCGATCACGATCATGCTCAACGGGGCGTTCATCGCCGAGACGTAACCGGCGGCCTGGACGAGCAGGCCCGGCAGCTGGAGCGAGGCGACGAAGAGCACGAGGCCGATCGCGGTAGCGATGATGTTGGGGTTGAGCAGCACCTCGAGGAGCCGGTTGCCCCGCGCGCCCTCCCGGTTGCCGCCGAACAGCCCGTCCCCGTGCGTCCAGACGAAGACGTGGAAGGTGACGACGAAGGCGACCACGTAGAACACGCCGTCATCGCCCAGCAACGCCTGCGCCAGCGGGATCCCGATGAACCCCCCGTTGGAGTAGGTGGTGCCGAACCGCAGCGCCACCCGCCGACCAGGATCAGGAATCAGGCGCCTGGTGAACAGCAGCCGGGCGATCCCGATCGTGACCGCGAACACGCCCAGGTCGAGCAGGAAGGTCGCCCCGATCACCTGCAGCCGCGCCGGGTCGAACGGACGAAGGAACGCCTGCACGATCACCACGGGCGTGACGATGAACATCAGCAGCTTCGTCATGCCCTTGATGGCCTCGTCCTGGAGCCACTTCAGGCGGTAGCAGAGCCAGCCGAGCCCCATCAGCAGGAACATGACCGCCACCTGCCCGGCGGAGATCCCGAAGCTCATGGATCCCCTCTTCCCCGGTGGCGGACGGGACGGGTCGCGGGTGGCCCGCCTCCGCGCAACCTACACCGCCGGTCCCGGCGGCCGGTCGCCGTCCGCCCCGATGCCCGGGAACAGCGACGGCGGGAAGGATGTTGCCGCAGGGGAAGGCACCCCACGCCAAGGAGACAGGATGCGCATCAACGTCGTCGGCGGGACCGGCTACACCGGCCACAACATCGTCGCGGAGGCAGCCGGACGCGGGCACACCGTGCGGTCGTTCAGCCGCAGCCTGCCCGCCGGGCCGGTGGCGGCGGTCGACTACCGGACGGGCTCGGTGTTCGACCCCGGCTTCCAGGAGGAGGCCGTCGCCGATGCCGACGTGGTCGTCCTCACACTCTCGCCGCGCGGCGAGCTCGAGGACGTCCAGACC
>JAVHXR010000254.1 GCA_031119515.1 Propionicimonas sp. | reverse complement strand
AGCTCGAGGTGTCGCGCTCGGGCAACTTCACCGGCGGCACCGACACCGCGGCGAGCCCGACGACCTACGCGACCAGCTGGATCGCTCCGACCACCCTCGACCTCGCCAACGCCGGCGAGCTCTGGTACCGGGTGTCGGCCTACGGCACGGGCACAACAGAGTCCACCCGCGGCGAACCCAGTACCCCCCAGCTGTTGGGCCGGGACGCCCTTGCGGCTCCGACTCTGCTTGCTCCCGCCGATGACGCCACCATCAACTATCCGACCGCCGTCGCCTTCTCCTGGTCCCCGATCGCCGGAGCGGTGAGCTACGAGGTCGAGTACGTCGCCGGGGAGTTCGCCTCCAGCAGCGCGACCCCCGTCACGGCGACCACCACCGCAACCACCCTCGTGCCGCAGAAGCCACTGACCCCCGGTCTCGGCTACCAGTGGAGGGTTCGCTCCAACTTCTACAACGGGTCGACCACGACCTCGGTCCCCGGTCCCAGCTCGGCACCGCGCAGCTTCACCGTGCGATGGCCGGCCGCGGCCTCGCAGCCCACTCTGGTGAGCCCGGCGAACTCCGGGTCCGACCCGATCGTGTCCGACCCACAGCTGCGCTGGGAGCCGGTTGCGGGCGCGAAGAACTACCAGGTGCTGCTGGGCAGGTCGAAGGACTCGGCCGGCAACATCGTCTCGCCGACCGTCGCGACGGTGACGGGCACGGCCTACATCCCACGCATGGCCTTCTCGAACACCAACTACTTCTGGCAGGTCGTCGCGAACGACGCCAATGGCGGCGCCGGGACGCCCTCCCAGGTGTGGCAGTTCAAGAAGGCGCTCAGCTACTCCGCGGCCGCAACGACAACAGGGGCGCCCGTGGAGGTCTACCCCGAACCGCTGACCGGGAGCGCGGACTCCGGAAACCCCGCCGAGATCCCGCTCGACGGCCTGGAACTGAAGTGGGAGCCGGTGCCACGGGCAACCCTCTACGAGGTCCAGGTCGTACCGACGAACGGCGACCCGCGCCTGACCTGCCGCACCGCGAGCACCTCCGCCACGATCGTGGGGGCGTTGATCCCCACCGGCACCGAGAAAGACCGCCTGAAGGGGGCGGGAGACTGCTTCTGGACCACCAGGTACGCCGACCGCATTCGACCCCGGGTGACGTACACCTGGCGGGTGCGGGCGGTGGACTACCTGGGCTCGGCGACAACCGGCACCCAGAGCGTTGTGCCCGACACGGCAATCACCTCGGAGTGGTCCGACGAGGAGGTGGAGGGCCAGGAGTCCCGCGAGCGCTGGTTCGTGGTCGCCCAACCGGAGCCGAACACCAACACCGCAGTCACCCTCGATCTTGACGACTTCGAGGCCCAGAAGGACGACGCGTTGCAGGGGCAGCCGGCCCCCGCGCTGACCTGGCAACCGTTCGACTTCTCGACGGTCACGGACGAGACCGCGCGAGTGGGCTATGAGGTCACCGTGTACGCCAAGGGTGTGGGATCCTCCACCCAGGTGGCAGTCGTCCGTACCCCCTCGACACGGTTGCGGATCAACGGCGTGCTCGATGACAACGAGGTAGCCGAGCCGTACTCGGCGAGTGTCCGGCCCTTCGTGCTGAAGTCGATCTCCACCAACTGGACGACCACGACCGACATCAGTTACGTCAGCGGCCACTCCGCAGACCGGTATGTCTGGACCAAGACCTCCAAGACCGTCGATGTCTCCACCGGCCCGCAGAGCCTGGCCGACGGCACGACGGTGCTGACCTGGACGCCGCAGTTCGCAACCGCGCCGCTCGACGGTGGCAGCCGTGGGTACGCGATCACGATCCGCGACTCGGCAGAGAGCGTCGTGGGGACGGCCGGATACAAGGCGGACCTGCCCTTCCTCGTCGCCCAGACCTACTCGTCGCAGAGCGACTCCGCCGGCAAGCCGCTTCCCCAGGGCAACTACACCTACGAGGTCGCCCCACTGGATGCCAACGGCAACGCGACCCGCTACTCCGGGCGTGAGCCCTTCACCATCGGATTCCCCTCCCCCAGCGTCGGGTCGGCGCCGGCCTCCGTCGGCGCGAGCCAGGCGGTGACCTGGAGCCCGTCGACGGCGGCCTTCAAGTACCAGCTCCGGTACAAGCCCGCCAGCGCCGCGACCAGCACCTGGGCGACGATCGGCACCACCTCCACCGCCCTCGGCACGACAGACCCGGTCCAGGGCGGTTACGTATTCACCGACCTGGCGCCCGGAGAGTACGTGTGGCAGTTGCGGTCCGTAGACACCGCGGGCAACGTCTCGGCGTGGTCGCCGGAACAGGCCTTCACGATCGGCGGCCCGCCGCTCGAGCAGCTCACCCCAGACCAGGACGTCCTGCCGGTTGTCAACCGCGTCCTGAGGTGGAACCCCGTGACCGGGGCATCCCGGTATGTCGTCGAGGTCTCCACCAACGCCAACCTCGCCTCAGCCGCAAGCTACGAGACGATAGCGACCGCGCTGGCGGTCCCGACCTCGGTGACGGCAGGGACTGCCTACTACTGGCGGGTCAAGGCTGTCCCCGAGATTGCCACCACCTCGTCGACCAGACCGGTTCTCGCCACCTCGACGACCCGGTCGTTCTCGGTCCGAACGGTTCCCGCGGCGGTCAAGAGTGTCAAGGCGATCGCCGACGGGACCTCGCTCCAGGTGTCGTGGGCAGCGCTCACCGGCGCCGACGCGGGCAGCGCGGAAGCCCCGCAGTACGTGATCCAGGTGCGGCAGAAGGGTCTTGGCGACGACTGGTCGGGGGCGCAGACCGTCACGACGGCGGCTGCTGCGACCTCCAGCCTGATGAGCGGGCTGGCGAGTTCCACGTCGTACGAGGCCCGGGTCTCCGCACTCAACTCCGAGGGTCAGGGCCCGTGGTCCGCCGTCGTCGCCGCGACGACCGCCTCGGCGCCATCGGCCGCGCCCTCGTCGCTGAAGGTCACCCAGGGCCTCGGCTCTCTGACCGTGTCCTGGCGGGCGCCCACCGGCACCGGTACCGGGGGCAGCCCGATCACCGGGTACAGCCTGAGGTATCGCACCGGCGACGGCGCATGGTCGCAGGTGACGCTCGGCGCCGCCACCACGTCCTACTTGCTGAGTCTCGCGGCCAACACGCAGTACGCCATCGAGATCGCTGCCGTGAACGCCATCGGCACCGGTCCCGCTGCCACCGCGACTGCGACGACGCTCGGCGCACCCGGCATGGTGTCGTCATTCACCGTGGTGAGGGGCGACAGGAGCGCCAGGCTGGCCTGGAGTGCGCCTGCGTCGAACGGCGGTTCGACCGTCACCGGTTACCTGGTGCAGCAGCGCTCATACAACGCGACAACCAAGGTGTGGTCGGCCTGGGCGTCGGCTACCGTGACCACGACCTCGCGCACCGCGACCGGATTGGCCAATGGAACGCAGTACCAGTTCCGGGTGGCCGCCAGGACGGCTCTGGCGACAGGCGCCTACTCCGCGGAGTTGTCGGCGACGCCCGCGGGCAAACCGGGAGCATCCCCCAAGCTGACCGTGAAGGCCACCAAGGGCAAGTTCACGCTGTCCTGGAAGGCGGCACCGAACAACGGTGCGGCGCTGACGTCCTACGTGGTGCAGTACTCGTCCAATGGCAAGACCTGGAAGACGGTGAAGACGACCTCCGGTTCCGTCCTCAAGCTCACCACGACGGTTGGGAAGAAGGGCAAGACCTACTCCTTCCGGGTGGTCGCGAAGAACGCGGTCGGCACCGGCTCCTACTCGAAGGCCGTCAAGGCGAAGCGGAAGTAGTCCCAGGGCTGCCGCGGACGGGTTGCGGACGCTGGGCGGCGGCCGAGCCCGTCGAAGCCTTGCCCGCCAGCGCTCACGCCGAGACGCGCAGGACTTCCTCGATGGTGGTCAGCCCGGCGGCCACCTTCGCCCAGCCGTCGTCGCGGAGCGGCACCATGCCCTGCTCGACGGCCACCCGGCGCACCTCGTTGCCGGTGGCGTTGTGGACCACCATGTGCTCGATCTCCTCGGTGACGACCATCACCTCGTGGAGAGCCAGTCGGCCCCGGTAGCCGGTGTTGGAGCACGACTGGCAGCCGGCAGCCTTGAACAGCTGGGGCGCGACCCCGGGCCGGATCGGGAACCCGATCCGGCGCAGCAACTCGTAGTCGGCGGCCATCGGCTGCTTGCAGCGCGGGCACAGCCGGCGGGCGAGGCGCTGCGCGACCGCGGCCGACAGCGCCGTTCCGACGAGGTAGGGTTCGGCGCCGATCTCGACCAGCCGGGTGAGCGCGCTGGGAGCGTCGTTGGTGTGCAGCGAGGACAGCACGAGGTGGCCGGTCAGGGCCGCCTCGATCGAGATGATCGCGGTCTCCTGGTCGCGGATCTCGCCCACCAGCACGACGTCGGGGTCCGCCCGCAGCACCGACCGGAGCGCCGACTGGAACGTCAGGCCCGCCTTCGAGTTGATCTGGATCTGGCTGATCCCCTGCATCCGGAACTCGACCGGGTCCTCGATCGTGATCACGTTCACCCGCGGGCTCGACACCGTGTGCAGCGCGGTGTGCAGGGTCGTCGACTTGCCCGACCCGGTGGGTCCGGTCACCAGGACCATGCCGTGCGGACGGTTGATCGCCTTCTCGAACCGCTCCCGGTTCACCGGGGAGAGCTGGAGGTCGTCGATCGTCATCGCGTTCCCGGACGTGTCCAGGATCCGCATCACGATCTTCTCCCCCCACACCGTCGGCAGGGT
>JAVHXR010000253.1:4178-4726 GCA_031119515.1 Propionicimonas sp. | reverse complement strand
CCCGGGTTTGCGCGGGCTCGGCAAGAGACTCAGCCGCGGGAGCGGCTGATCTCGTCGTATCGCCCGGGTTTGCGCGGGCTCGGCAAGAGACTCAGCCGCGGGAGCGGCTGATCTCGTAGAGCGCGATCGCGGCAGCGACAGAGGCGTTCAGCGACTCGACCGCGGAACCGATCGGGATGGCGGCGAGCACATCGCAGTTCTGCCTGACCAGCCTCGCCAGCCCCTCGCCCTCCGAGCCCACGACCAGCAGGACGGGGCCGTCGCTGCCGGGGAAGCCGGAGATGTCGGTCTCCGCCTCGCCGTCGAGCCCGACCACGGTGAACCCGGCGTCGGCGTACTGCTTGAGCGTCCGGTTGAGGTTGGTGACGAGCGCGACCGGGATCCGCGCGGCCGCCCCGGCCGAGGTCTTCCAGGCGGCCGCCGTCAGCTGTGCGGAACGCCGCTCCGGGATGATCACGCCCTGGGCGCCGAACGCCGCCGCCGACCGGACGATCGCGCCGAGGTTGCGCGGATCGGAGATGTTGTCCAGCGCCACCAGCAGCGCTGGA
>JAVHXR010000253.1:0-4168 GCA_031119515.1 Propionicimonas sp. | reverse complement strand
CTGCCGCAGGTCGGTGGGCGTATGACAGGAGGCCGCGACCACCAGACCGGCCGGGTCGGCGTGCAGCGCGTCGGCGAGGACGTCCTCGGCGTCGGCGTACTCGTATTCGGGCAGTTGCAGCGCGACGCCCTGGTGGACGCCTCCGCCGGTCAGCCGGTCGAGCTCGCCCCGGGTCGCCTGCAGCAGAGGGATGCCGTGGTCGGCGGCGAAGGCGAGGATCTCGCGCAGCCGCGAGTCCCGCTCGGAGCCCTCGGCGACGTAGGCCCGGCGGACGGGCAGGCCAGCCTGCAGCGCCTCGAGCACCGCGTTGCGCCCGATCACCCAGTCGGAGCCAGCGGTGGCGGTGCCCCCGGAGCGCGGCCTGGTGGTGCGGGAGCCCTTCGGCCGGGCCGGCGACTTGCCCGGCTCGTCCGGTCCGCGCCGGCGGTAGGACTTGTGGTACGGACGGTCCTCGGCCTTCGGGGTGGGGCCCTTGCCCTCGAGGCCGCGGCGGACCCGCCCTCCCGAGCCCGCCGGGGTGGTCTTGCCCTTCTTGCGGACGGCGCCCTTGCGCTGGCTGTTCCCGGGCATCAGTCCTCCAAGCTCCATCGGGCACCCTGCGGGGTGTCCTCGATCTTCAGGCCGATCGCCTTCAGCTGGTCGCGAATCGCGTCGGCGGCGGCGTAGTCCTTGCGGACGCGAGCCTCCTGCCGCTGGGCGAGCAGCGCCGCGACCAGACCGTCGACCACCGGCTTGAGGTCGTCGACGGCGGCCTGGTCTGCCCACTCCGGTGCGGCCGGGTCGAGCCCGAGCACGCCGAGCATCGCGCGGACGGCGGCCTGGGCGCGCGATGCCGCCTTGGCGTCACCGCGCTCGATCGCGACATTGCCCTCCCGGATGGTGCCGAACAGGACGGCCAGCGCGCCCGGGGTGCCGAGGTCGTCGTCCATCGCGGCGACGAACCCCGCGGGGAGCACCTCGCGGGGCTGCCGCGCGCCATCGTCGCCGGCGATCCCCGCGACCCGGTCGAGGAAGGAGTCGATCCGGGCCAGCTGGGCTGCGGCCTCGTCAAGGGAGACGTCCGACAGCTCGATCGCCGAGCGGTAGTGCGGCCCGGCCAGGTAGAGCCGCACCGCCCGTCCGCCGTACCGCTCGACCGCGGCGAGGACGTCGGCGGTGTTGCCGAGCGACTTGCTCATCTTCTCCCCGGCCATCGTGACCCAGGCGTTGTGCATCCAGTAGCTGGCGAACGGACGGCCCGCCGCGCGGGACTGCGCCAGTTCGTTCTCGTGGTGCGGGAAGCGCAGGTCGAGCCCGCCGCCGTGGATGTCGAAGGCGTCGCCGAGGTACCTGCCCGCCATCGCCGAGCACTCCAGGTGCCAGCCCGGACGGCCGCGGCCCCACGGGGTGTTCCACGAGGCGGTGTCGGGGTCGCCGGGCTTGTGGCCCTTCCAGAGGGCGAAGTCGCGCGGGTCCCGCTTGCCGCGCGGGTCGGCGTCCTCGGCGGCGGCCATCTCGTCCACCTTCATGCCGGAGAGGGCCCCGTAGGCGGGCCACGACTTCACGTCGAAGTAGACGTCGCCGGAGTCGTCCGCGGCGGCGTAGGCGTGCCCGCGCCGGATCAGCTGCTCGATCAGCTCGACCATCTCGGGGATGTGGCCGGTCGCCCGTGGCTCATAGGTGGACGGCAGGATGCCGAGCGCGCGGTAGGCACGGTGGAAGGCACCCTCGAACAGGTAGGCGTGCGCCCACCAGGGACGTCCGGCCTCGGCCGACTTGATCAGGATCTTGTCGTCGATGTCGGTGATGTTGGTGACCATCGTCACCTCGTAGCCGGACGCGCCGAGCCAGCGTCGCAGGACGTCGAAGTTGACCTCCTTGCGGATGTGTCCCAGGTGGGGGGACGACTGGACGGTGGGCCCACAGCAGTAGATCGACGCCTTGCCCGGGACGAGGGGTTCGAAGGGTCGGACGGCGCGGGTGGCGCTGTCGTACAGCTGGAGGCTCACGGACCGAGCTTATTGCAGGCGCGCCGGGCGGGCCGCATCGCGCCACCCGGCGGGCCCGGTCAGCGCTTCCTGGCCCGCAGCGCCTCGATGTCGAGGAAGGCGGGGTTGGGGGCGGCCTCGTTCGCCGCCTCCTCCCACGGGTCGACAGGCATCGGGCCGTCGTCGTCCACGAAGCCCTGCGACGGGTCGTAGGGGTTGGCCAGCTGGCGTTCGCTCACCGGGACGGTGGAGCCGGACACCTCGTCGGGCAGCGCCCGCAGGACGTCCTGGATGTAGCCCCAGGTCGCCTCCACCAGCGGGACCTCGCGGTTCTGCCGCTGCGAGGCGTACCAGCGGTAGTCGAGCACCTCGTGGAAGATCTGCGCGGCCTCGCGCTTGCCGCGCAGGTCGGCCGGGACGGCGGTCACCACGGGCTGGAAGCACTCGGTCAGCCACTGGTGGGCGACGACGGCCTCGTCGATGTGGGTCTGGTTGGTCCGGGCACGGAAGGTGTCGAGGTCGTTCAGCAACCGGCGGGCCTGGTTCTCCTCGGTGTCCAGGCCGGTCAGCCGCAGCAGCCGCCGGGTGTGGTGGCCGGCGTCCACCACCTTCGGCTGGATCCGGATCCTCGACCCGTCGGCGGAGGTCCGGATGTCCAGCTCGGCGACGTCGAACCCGAGTGCGTTCAGCCGGCGCACGCGATTCTCGATCCGGAACGTCTCGGTGCCAGGGAACTCCTCGACGCCGGTCAGCTCGGCCCACAGGTCGCGGTAGCGGGCGATGATCGTGTCGACCAGCTTGAGCGGGTCGAGGGACGGGTCGAGCATGCGGCCCGCCTCGAGGTCGCTGAACTCGCCGTACAGGTTGGTGTGGGCGATCATCAGGTCGTGCTCGCGCTGGCCGTCGGTCAGCGTCTCGTGCATCTCGGCGGTCTCGGCGTCGACGAGGTAGGCGGCGAACTGGCCGGCGTCACGCCGGAACAGGACGTTTGACAGCGACACGTCGCCCCACAGGAAGCCGATCAGGTGCAGCCGGGCGAGCAGGACGACGAGGGCGTCCAGCAGGCGCGAGACCGTGTCCGGGCGGACGCCGAAGTCGAACAGCGCGCGGTAGGGGAGCGAGAACTCCAGGTGCCGGGTGACCAGGACGGGGTCGAGCGGCTGTCCGGCCTGGTCCACCCGTCCGGTCACCACGGCCAGCGGCTCGACAGCGGGGGTGTCGGTGCGGTGCAGGTCGGTGAGCAGCCGGTACTCGTGGATGGCGAGGTGCTCGATGACCTCCTTGGCCGCGTACACCGAGCTCCCGACCTTGATGAACCGGACGACGTGGCGCGAGATGCCGCGCGGCAGCGCGACCAGATGGTCGGTCGGCCACTCGGCGAGCGGCAGGTTCCACGGCAGCGGGATCAGCCGGGAGTCGGGGCGGGATGAGAGGAACCTGGGCACGTGGCCTTCCTACGTCTGGGCGGACCGGTCTACCGTACCCACCCCTGCCGCCACAACGCAGGAGCGCCGGCCGGATGATCCGGCCGGCGCTCCCGGGCTGGGCTCAGTTGAGGCGGAGTTCGGTCTTCAGGGAGAACAGGTGCAGCGTCTCGTGGTTGCGCGGGGCGAGCTTGACGACCGTGCCGCGCTGCGGCGGCTTGCGGGCCGAGACCCGGGCCACGATCTGCGGGGCGGCGAGCTTCTCCTCGGCGGTCAGGCCGGCCAGGGTGCCGTAGACGTAGGCGTCGGCGCCGAGCTCCTCGACCACGTCGACGTCGAGGCTGATGCCCTCGTCGCTGACCTCGAAGTTCTCCGGGCGGATGCCGACGACCAGGCTGTCCTCGCCGGCGGCCTTGGCGAGGATCTCGCGCTCGACCGGGACGACGTAGTCGCCGAGCTGGACCCCGCCGTCGACGATCTTGCCGGTCAGCAGGTTCATCGCGGGCGAGCCGATGAAGCCGGCCACGAACAGGTTCTCGGGGTGGTCGTAGAGGTGCAGCGGGCTGTCCACCTGCTGCAGCAGGCCGTCCTTGAGGACGGCCACCCGGTCGCCCATCGTCATGGCCTCGACCTGGTCGTGGGTGACGTAGACGGTGGTGACGCCGAGGCGGGTCTGGAGGGCGGCGATCTGGGTGCGGGTCGAGACCCGCAGCTTCGCGTCCAGGTTCGACAGCGGCTCGTCCATCAGGAACACCTGCGGCTGGCGGACGATCGCCC